>JANMLE010000666.1:0-4558 GCA_031372385.1 Planctomycetota bacterium
ACGCGGCCGGTTCCCCGGACCAGGGCCGCTCGGCGCTCGACGCCGTCGAACTGACCTGCCACGCCGCCGAGCTGATGCGCGAACACACCCCCGACTTCACCCGGATTCATCATGTGATCACGGCGGGCGGTGGTGCGCCCAACGTCGTCCCCGACTTCGCCGAAGTTTTTTTCTATGTGCGGCATCCCAAAGCGGAAGTCGTGCGCGAGCTGTATCCGCGCCTGGTGAGGTGCGCCCAAGGCGCGGCGCTGGCCACCGAGACCAAGCTCGAAGAAGTCTATCTCGGCGGCACGATGGAGATCCTGCCGAACGATGCCCTCGCGCAGATCGTGGCGGGGCAACTTGAAGCAACTCAATGATCTGAAGTATTCACCCGAGGAACATCAGTTCGCGGTGCGGTTGCAGACGACGCTGACCAAGCCTCAGCCGCTGGAATCGCTCGGCCAGGTCTTCAACACCAGCGGCGATGTGGGGAAGGGCTCGACCGACGTTGGCGACGTGTCGTGGGTCGTTCCCACGGCCGGCTTCACCACGGCCTGTTATGTCCCCGGCACCGGTGCGCATTCGTGGCAGGCGGTCGCCGCCGGCGGCACGACGATCGGTCGGAACGGGATGCAACTGGCTGCGCGAACGATGGCCGCCAGCGCGTGGGATCTGTTCCACCAGCCGGAATCGCTCGCCGCCGCCAAGGCGGAATTCACCAGGCGGCTCGACGGTCGCAAATACGATCCGCTGCTACTGCCCGGCCAAAAGCCACCACTCGATTACCGAAATTCCCCGACGGCACCGTAGGCAGACGCCCGAAGTCCGTTCGCGCCACGAATGGTTTCGCTGACAAGAACGAAGAGACGTTCTCGGTCTGGGGGTAAACCGCCGGAGACAGCACAACGGCACCGCACTTCTCGACGCGATGCCGTGTCACATCCGGATTCCGAGCAGGCTTCGTCCTGATGTTTCGCGGCTCTCCGCCTACCCTGCGACGATCAACACGAATGGCGGAGAGCCTGAACTCATGAGTGACGTGACCGACAAAAGACGCTTGGACAGCGTTTCGTAGCACGGACGCCTCGTCCGTGCGCGAATGTCATGGGCGATTTCAGACGCACGGACGAGGCGTCCGTGCTACGGGGACTTTAGTCGGTCACGTCATTTGTCGGTCACGTCATTAGTAATCGCCAACACTCTGGCTATCGTTGCGACTGTGCAACAAGAACCAGATCTGCTGGGAAATCGAATTCGACACGAAGCGGACGCTGCCGTCCGTCAAGCCCACCGTGACTCCACCGGTATGCTTGCTCTTGGCCGTCACCTGCCAACTGTTGCAACCGCAGCAACCCAGGCCGATTCCCGGGTTGTCCTGGCATCCTTGAATGTCGTCAGCGCCGCTGGGTGAGACATTCGGAGAGGGTGTGTCGATGCGACCGTTTCCGGCCGAGATACTCGCCGAGGACTGGCCCAAGGCCCAAGTCCCGCGGATATCGTTGGCGTTCCAACCGATTCGCAGTTCATCAAACAGGATCGTATTGGAAGTCCCATCGGACACGGACGCCAGATCGTTGCCCCCATTCACGACGAAGACTCCCCCGCCTGACCAACCGGCCGTCCATGCGGGATAGTACTCGCTGGCAAAGCCATTCGGGTTGTGATCCTTCCACGTACCACCCGTGAATTCGGCCACACCAACCGTGCCTCCATTCCAGTGCATTCCCGGGCCGGCATTGGCTCCGTAATTGCCGCGCGCCCAATTACCCCCGGCGGCGGCGGCCGGTGTTTCCGATCCGGTATCCGAAGGACACAAGTACGCTGTTACTCGCGTGCTTCGTACGTTTCGCCATGTGGCGTCCCCGTTGATCGAATAGTTTGCCAAGCTGGTTGCGGCGGACTGGTACAGATTGGCCTGATCGATGTACGGCAGAATCAGAACGGCCCAGTTCGGCCCGAAATTTTGGTTGTAGTCATCAATACCGGCCACCGAGGTGTGCATGAGGACGCTGGCGGGCATTTTGCGAAAGGTGTCGTGGAAATTGTGAACCGCCAGACCAAATTGTTTCATGTTGTTGCGGCACTGCGTTCGCCGCGCCGCCTCGCGGGCTTGCTGCACGGCGGGCAACAGGAGTGCGATCAGCACCGCGATGATCGCGATGACAACCAGCAGTTCGATCAGCGTGAACCCGGAACGCTTCGCGTTCCGCTGGCTACCAACAGGGGACATTTTGCGCATGGATACTTCTCCCGAGCACGACGACGTTAAAAAAACCGATGTCAACGCATCGGCAAACACACGCGACTCGATCCTGCAATTCACGCAGTGGCAATGCACATTAACTCACAGGAAGGGCTCGTCGAATAATCGGCCTGAAACGTCAGGACGATAAGCTCCGCACTCAAGAGAAGTCAAGATTCAAAAGGCGACTGCTTCCATACAGGTGGTTTTCCCCGACGTCCGTTTCAGTTTCATCAGCGACCAGGATAACGCCACGGTGTACACGCCCCTTATTCCTCACGCGGCCCAAAGTGAGACGTCTTCGTTTAACCGCTACGCCAACGGCGTGCGCGCAAGTGGGAGCGAACCGTTGTTCTCGCACACGCCGTTGGCGTAGCGGTTAAACGTCTCAGATGACGCTACGGTGTACACGCCCCTTACAGCCGGGGCGGGAACAAGGTCTGGATCGAATAACGGTCCGCAAGTCCGGCGGAAGAGATGGCGATTCAGAACGGGAACGGTCCGCGGACAAAAACCGGCAGGCCGCATTGCAGAAAAAACTGTTCGGTGCGATCTTCTCCGCAACTTCGTCCTTCAATCGTCCGTCAGAAGGACGCGGTCATGCCCAGTGCAATCGCGTGTGCCGAAACCCGGTAGGCGATGTTCGATCCGGGAACTGGTCCCAGCGGAGATTGAAACGGTCCGCTGACTTCGGCCTGCGGCGCGTAGCAGTAGGTCAGGTGGGCGGCGAGCGACTTGCTCAGCTTCAGGGTGGTGCCGACATTCAGCGAATGTTGGAGGATCAGCGGCGTGCCGACGTTGAATCCGGCGGTGGCGTCGGTGATGGGACTCTGGGAGTACGCGTAACCGGCACGCAGCGCCACCGCGTCCGTCATCTGACATTGCGTTCCCAACGACACCGACCAAGTGCTCTGCCAGCCCAGACCCGTGAGGGTGCCGTCCGGTGCAATCTGCGCCGGGTTGCCGGGAGTGCCGCTGGTGTGTTTCCAATCGAAATAGCGAAGGTCGTTGGCAAACAACCACCGCTCGATCCCGGTGTAGGACGTACCGAGCGAGAGGATTTGCGGATAAGGCCGCCGCTTGAAAGTAGCCTACTAAGAATCGAGGTGATTCGAGTAAAGAGCCCTGATGGAGGGCTCTCAGGGACGAGAAGCATCAAGTACAGCTCGGTCGGGATCTCATTGAAACGATTCGTTCGGCGGCGAAGAAGCTAAGGACCGTGCGAGACATTATTGTCGTGGATCGCTCCGCGATCCAACGTTCTGATCGCGGAGCGATCAGCGACAATGCGACAGTTAATTCTCGAACGGTCCTAACCGTCTCGTACCACGCCACGGCAGCGTCCCGCAGCGGCTGCTCAGCAAGCTGGCCACCGTTCGCGCCCATTCGGCCAATGACCACTCGCTGACAGTTCGCAAGCGTCTCGACAAACTTCGCAGCAACGGGTCGTTCATGATGCCTGATGACGAGCCATCAAGGACCATGACGGATGGTTCAACAAAGGAGGCTGCCGTCCCGCTGAATGATGGTGATGAACTGTCATCCAGCCCGATGGACCAGGGCTTCCGAGGTGGTGTTTTCCCACGTTTGTAGCCGGATTCGCAAGAATTCGGATCGTCTGACTGATCGTCCGAATTCTTGCGAATTCGGCTACAGGCTTGGATTCTCGGCATTTCACACCTCGGAAGCCCTAGCCCGATGGCCCCTCGTCCCAAACCGGGCAATGTCCCGGAACAGAAACCCGCTTCCAAACTTGCCGTTCTGGACAGTTTTCGCAATTCGCAAGTCATCTCGCGAGACAGCCATGACGTCCTCCTAAAGGCTGTCCGGAAAGCCGCCGTCACGAGGGGGTCGCGAGTCTTTTTCATGCCGCAATACTGAGATCTGAGCCATTTGCAGCGACCTCGTGCGGCATGAAAAAGACTCCCGCCCCCAAACAGCGCGACGGTCGCAACGGCCTGAGGCAATGCCTCGCGGGAGTCTTCAAGAAGCAGTGTGATCGGACGTTGACACTCCATCGGCACGGCTTCTCCCAGGACTCCGAAGCAGTGGCACGTCCAACGTGGCTGGCGGATCAAGCCGGGCCACTCCGCCCAAACACGACGATGAAAATGCTTGCGGCCCGCACACCGGGTGGGCGGGCCGCAAGCGCTGTTCATCCACTCCGGTCGGAGGTCGCGGACGTCCGTCGCACGGAGAAATCATCCTTGGCATCGAGTGAGGCGCGGGCGGTCAGTTTCGAGTCAACCGGCCGCCGCTGGCTTCTTTGTCGGCGGCGTACGTTTGCAGGATCTGGCGGAGATCCACGCGATTCTGGTGGGTCAGCGAGCTGTT
>JANMLE010000708.1:0-4663 GCA_031372385.1 Planctomycetota bacterium
AACGCTCTGTGAACCCGACTGCCCACCAACCGTCCGTTGAAAGCCACCACCATGACGCACGATGCCCCGCCGCCAAGAATGCTCAGCGCCCCGTTGCGATTGACGGCGATGACGCTGCGCGGCCTCGGCCCGTACCTCCACGGCGCACGGCTGGAGATCAAGCCGCTGACCATCCTCTGCGGCGAGAACGGCTCGGGAAAATCGACGTGGATTGAGGCTTTGCGAATTCTTGACCTCATTTCAAAGGAGCAAGAGGCCGACTTCCCGGTATTCCAATCGCCCTACAACACCGTCAGCGAGGATGCGAAAAATCCGGACCATGAAGTCGATACTATCGGAAGTTGCTTCGAACGCGGCTTGTTGAACGCGAATCTTCTGTCGTTTGACCAATCAAGCGATGGCCCGGGCATTCCACTAGAAGAGCGAAGGCGGCAGAGCAATGAATCGAGAGAACGCCGACTCGCAATCCTCGACAAGACTGAAGACGAAAGATCATCTTTCGGTCCTGCTGGTTGTGTCGGCCTCGAACTTCGTGTCATGCCCAAACAATCGACGGAAGAGGTCCCTGATCTGCCAAGCGCTTCAGATGTGAGTGAGTTGCAGACGTCTGCACAGCGATTGCTGCGGACGGGCGAGCTCATTCCGGGATCGACGATTCGCTTGCGGCTTGCTAGCCCGAGTATCCCGCAGAATGCGGCAGGATGTGGCGGACTGGATGGCTTATGGGATCTGATCGAACTGACACTCAATGACCAATTCACCTTCCATATCCGGCGATCACTTGATCGCGATTGGTCGAAGGACGGTCAGGGTAAACTGCGGGATAGGCGCTGGACTGTCTACTGCTCGAAGGCATTTCTTCCCGGATGCGCCGCAGATGAAAGTGAAGCTCACGACCTTGCATTCATGGATTCAAGCGCCGTTGAAGTTGACGAACTTTGTGATCGAATGCGGTGCTCGAATTGTCTTTCAGGCGAACAGGGCGATGTCAGTAAAAGTCACGAAATTTGCGATGCCTGCGGTGGTTCTTCGGCATTGATCAAGTCGTTCGTCGCGAACTTTCGGAGATTGTTCCGAGACCTCACCCAAAAGGCACTGGCGGGATTTTTCCCAATTGGGCCGATCCGAGAGATGCATGAATCGGAAATTGCCAAGCTGGCACCATCGCCAGCTATGTTGGTCCGTGGCGGGATGGATTGGGTGCCTGCGACTCTGGAGAATTCAGAAGAGTTCAACGCCATTCGACCAGATCAGCGATTTGTGGGCGAGCGAGGAGAAAACAGTCAGGAACTCTTCGGCTACTGGGCTTACAACCGGATGTGTCAGCCTGAAGAGCCAACATCGCAGTTCTTTCTCGAAACCTATGTTTCGTACTGGTTGGACCATCTGGTGGAAACTCGCGTCCAATTCGCGCAATTCCCGAATGGTCGCCCTGATGCCTCACTTCTTCACGGTGTTGAGCCACTCAATGGCGGAATGATTGATCGCGAATTCAAGTGGCCACGAACCGGCCCATTTGCGATCAGCATTGAGAATGCTCCGCATTGGTGTACCAATGGCTTTCGAGACCTCAGTCGAAGCATCGTTGCTCGAACTTCCACGACGCCTGCCGCATGGCACGTCATGAGCACCGGCTTCCACCAATTGGCTCCCATCGTGGTTCAGGCTGGGTTGCTGCGTCAGCACGAGATCATGGCGGTCGAGAACCCCGAGGCTCATCTGCATCCGTCGTTGCAGATCAAGGTGGCCGAGTTCCTGATGCACCAAGCCAACGCGGACAAGATCATGCTGATCGAAACCCACAGCGACCTGATCGTCCGCCGTGTCCTGCGAGCGATCCGCGAAGAACAAGTCTCAACTGGCAACGTGTTCAAGCAATCGACTGTCGGGATCAACTTCACGAGCCTCGTCCCTGATCCACAAGGATTCAAACACGCGAAAATCGAGAAGCTCAATATCAACGATCAGGGCCAGATTGGAAACTGGCCAGACGGGTTCATGGATGACGACTTGAAGGAAGCCAACAACTGGCTCGCCGCAATGGAACGCCAGCGGAGTCTTGACGATGAAGAATGAACCAACTCCAGCCATGCCGTCAGACAATCAAGTCAGTCCGAGCACGTTTCGCCCGGCCGGCGAGTTCCGTTGGTGCTACTACCTGCACCTGTTTACAGCAAAGAGAACGACTGAACAGTGGCGCGAGCGCAACGGTCGGTCGCATCCCGTGTTCGAGGTTCGCGGCAAGAAGAGGCTCGTTTTCGTTCGCGGCTACTTTGAAGACAGGAAGTTTTACGGCGGCGATTGGTGCTTGATCTATCAAGTCACGACAAAGGACAAGCTCCCAAGCGGCGAGAAGAAGCCCAACTTCAAGCCGTTGGGGCCGGTATTGCCCGACGATTCTCGCCACAGCTTTGTACAGACGATCCCTGAACGATACCCATTGAGCTTGATTGACGATGCGGGGAAGGAACCCATTCGAGGCGTTGACCGCATGACGATCACAATGGCGTGCAAGATTATCGACAGCATCACCTATCGGAGCGGCAACGTGTCGTGAAGATAAAGCCGAGTCTGACGGCAGCCGGTTCGCCAAGGTAGCCCTGTCGCTCCGCGACAGGTGGCGTGTTGAGGAGATGCGCTTCGAGTGCGAATTGGCGTGGGCTGGGTTTGGGCGTCTGTGGGGCGATCTCGCTTCCTGTCGCGGACCGACAGAGCTACGTTGCCAGTAACGAACTTGTCGACGAGATCCTTTCCATGATGATGAAGAAGTGGGGGCGGACGTTCCAGATTTCACAATTGGCCGGGGAAGCGGTCTGATGATCGAACGCCGGGCTCCAGAACAGAGACGCACGGGCACGAATCATGCCTCGTTCCAATCTGAGAAAGCCGCGTTGTTGGAATCGGAGTCCAAATCACCATGAAGAAGCCGACGATCTATCTCGACACGAACATTGTCTCCACCCTGCATTACGACGGGACGGACATCAATGGGCTGGCACGTCGCATGGCGACTCGCGATTGGTGGGACACGGAACGGCGGGGATTCGAACTGTTTGGCTCGATCATCACGGAACAAGAACTCGCTGAGGGCGTCTACGGCAGTCAGCAAGAATGCGTCCGGTTTGTGCGACGCCTCAAGTACGTTCCGATCTCAGTGGAAGTTCGCCGGCTGGCCGCCGTATTCCTGGACCAAAAGCTGGTCCCGCCGAACAAGCCGGGTGATGCGGCACAACTGGCGGTGGCTGTCGCTCATCGGATGGATTATCTGCTAACGTGGAACTATGCCCATCTCGCCAATCCGGCCACGCAGGCGCGGGGCGAAGTGATTGTGGCGAAACTTGGATATCGCATGCCGTGGCTCGTCTCGCCCGATTCCATACCACGAGCGAGTCTGGGACAAACCATTCGGAGACCCAAATCATGATCGATCCCGTGACCGAAGATTGTCGTCGAGTGCGCGACGAAATCGTGCAACGCTCAGGCGGGTTTGAAGGATATTTCGACCAGCTTGAGGAATTGGACCGAAAGCGACTGGCGGAGAAGGCCGCGAAGCAGAAGTCGGCCAAGAAATCGGCAGTTGCGACCAACCAACGGGGCCAAAAGCGAATGGCATGAACTGAGGACCGCCGTCTGCTTGGCCAACACCTTGGCCATTCGGTTGTTCGTTTCCTGAGTCCATCCGCGATGAAGATGATGAAGAAGGGGTCGCGACCCCAGAGCAGCGAGTTCGCAGAACAGATTCGCTCTGGAGACGGACCATGCCTCGCTCCCGCCGAGAGAGTTCTCTCGACGTGGATGGCCATTTCCGGAACATCATGTTGGCAGCGATCCGAAGGGAATGTATCTTCAGAATCATGAACGCGACCACCCACCCCGATCCGCCGGAATTGCGTCCGCAGTTGCACCGTCTGCTGGATGAGATACCCGATGCGGAACTCGACGTCGTTCGCCGCTTGTTCCTCCGTTTGGAGGCTCGGCGCTTGCGCACCTCGCTCGGTCAAGCGGTCGATGACGCGAGGGGGGCCGGGCCGCTTGAGTCGGATTTGGTCGAGCAGACCCTGCGCGAATACCGCACGAGCCATCCGTACCGATGATTGTCTGCATCGACACGAATGCCCTGTTGCCAATTCTCAGCCTCAGCCACCGTTGGGCTGTGATCCTCGCGCTTGGATCGACGGGCGGTTCGCCTGGGCCATGTCCACGGAGATTCTGGCGGAGTATGAGGAGTTGTTGGTCAGCCGGATGGGTGCGACACGATGGCGCGAGTTCGTCCGGTTGCTGGAAGTCGTCGATGCCCTTCAGCCCAACGTCGTTCGCGTCTCACTGAGTTTTCGCTTTCACGCCATTCCCGGCGATCCCGACGACGACAAGTTCGCCGACTGTGCCATCGTCGCCGACGCGGATTTCATCGTGACGGAAGACCGCCACTTCGACGCGCTGAGCAACTCCGCGTACACACCGCGTCCCCTCACGCCGGACGAATTTCTTTTCCGGCTGACGACGTAGCAAGGGCCGATCCTTTGACGCCAGCCAGACGATCGATTCCACCAGCTCGGCAAGCAGGAAGACGAGATGGGCTTCGAGTGCGAATTGGCGTGGGCTGGGTTCGGGCGTCTGTTGTGCGATCGCGCTTCCTGTCGCGGAGCGACAGGGCTGCCTTGCT
>JANMLE010000794.1:0-2628 GCA_031372385.1 Planctomycetota bacterium
TCCCGGCGCGCTGACGAAGTCGGTCACGTACGCGGTGTCACCGACGGGCGACCAATCGCCGGCCTGTTGCTGTCTCAGGTAAGTGTGCAGATTCCTCGCAAAACACAGCACGAAACCCATCACGTGGTCGGCGATCACGTCGGAGAACAAGCCGCGCATGTTGCTGAGCAGACACGGGTGTTCGACGAGTTCCGGAAACAGGTAATGTTCCAGGCTGGCGGTGGGGGACTGCACCCAGCGCAGCTTTGTGGCGCGCGACAACAGGTGTGGAGTCAGCTTGCCGAAGAACGCGTCGGCGTCGGAGATCTCGCGCGCGGCCTCGTCACTGTCGGTCGCGTTCACGAACTGCATCTCGACAGCCGTGGCGCGGAGGCGCGACAGTCGCGATTGATCGACGGGGGGATGGATGAGCAGCTTCATGTCGGTGTTCCCGTGAGGTCAGAATCGAAGCGAGTGTTCAGTGTCGACAGACCGCTCGCGGGAGTGAAATGGCGTCCGTTGGCGCCGGTGCGCGCGTGGTCGATCGGGTCGTCAACTGAGTTTGTTCTGAATGCCAATGTCATGCGCAGACGCATCCTGTCAAGAGTCGCAAGAGACTCGTTTCCGAGTTTCGCGAAGTCGCATTTTTCTGCTTGCTCTCGTCATGCTCGCTCGGCAGAATGTCGCCCCATGACCGGCCCTTGAAGGCCGGAACAGATCCGAACGAACACTTGGCAGAGGGCGCGCGATGCGAGTTTATACGCGTGGTGTTGATGAGGCTTTGGTGATCGGCGGGACCGTGCAGGTCAGCGTTCTGGAAGTCCAGACGAACTGCGTGCGACTGGCGATTGTTGATCCGGATGCCTCGCCGACATACCGTGAAGAGGTGCTCTATCTCCCTTCGGCAACCGGTGACATTGAAGTCGACGCCGACCAATCTTCCGCCTGCAAAATCTTCGACGACGGCTTCACATACGAGGACGATGTTTCGCGCCTGATCCCGATGGCCTGACCGGAACCGGTTGCAGTGTGGGCGCGGAACAGGATGGGCCAAGGTGGGGCCGCTGATGGAATCCATTCTGAGATCGACGACGGTCGCCGGGGCCGGGTTGGCAAATCAGGCGGATCATCGCGGCGAAGCCGGGACGGAGATTGGTTCAATGCCGGAACCGCCGACCGCACTTCCAAGCCAATCGGCCGATGATCCGTTCACACCGGCGCAGATTCACGAGTTGGGACTGCGCCCCGAGCGGCTCCCCCGGCATGTCGCCATCATCATGGATGGCAATGGTCGCTGGGCGCAGTCGCGCGGGCTGCCGCGGATCGAGGGGCATCGGCGCGGGGTCGCGACCGTCCGCACGATCGTCGAACAGTGTTCGCGCCTTGGGCTCGATCAACTGACCCTGTATTGCTTCAGCAGCGAGAACTGGAAACGTCCGCAGCTGGAATTGAAGCTGCTGATGCAGTTGCTGGAGCAGTACCTGATCGAGGAGCGGGCCGAGATCGTGCGCCAGAACCTGCGGTTCGCGGTCATCGGACGCCGCGCCGGTCTGGGTGACGGCGTGCTGCGCGAGATCGCACTCACCAACGACATCAGCCGCGACAACACCGGCATGCGACTCTGCCTGGCCGTCAACTACGGCAGCCGCGGCGAACTTGCCGACGCCGCGCGGGCCATCGCGCAGAAAGTGGCCGACGGACGCCTGTCACCCGATCAGGTCGACGAAGACCTGTTCGCCTCGCATCTGTACACGGCCGGAATGTCGGACCCCGACCTGGTCATTCGGACCGCCGGCGAAATGCGGATCAGCAACTACCTGCTGTGGCAGATCAGCTACGCCGAGTTGTGGGTGACCGAAAAGTGTTGGCCCGAATTCACGGTGGACGACCTGCACCAGGCGTTTGGAGATTTCGCCGCGCGGGACCGGCGCTTTGGCGGATTGTCGAGTTGACGGCGTTGCGCGCCGTCCGCGGTTAATCTTTGTCATTCGTGACGGTGTTCTCGGAGTTGCCGCGATCGCGTTCCGTGCGATTGAATTGGAAAGCGTTTCGCGCACCGGCGACGGCACTGCGCACGAGACATCTGATTCGCAAGGTTCCCAATGACCAATCCGACCGCTGACCGCATTGACGAGATTGAAGTCTTCTTCGACGGCGGCTGCCCGCTGTGCGTGGGCGAGATTCGTCTGATGCGCTTCTGGGATCGCCGCGGCCGGATCAAGTTCACTGACATCCACGACGCCTCGTTCATCGCCGCGGACGTTGGCAAATCTCACGGCGAACTGATGGCGCGGATGCACGGCCGCTCGCCCGACGGAACCTGGGTGACCGGAGTCGAAGTCTTCCGCCGGATGTACGCGGCCGTGGGGTTTGGCCCACTGGTCTGGATCAGCCGCTGGCCCGTCATCCGCCACGTTCTCGACATCGGCTACACCGTCTTCGCCCGCAATCGACTATGGATCACCGGCCGCTGCGAGTCGGGAACATGCTCCATCCGGCAGCCCGTGGCTGGAGTGATGCAAACGTCGGCTTGACGTTGATTTGTTGTCGGGCGGGATGTGTTTACGGGGGCGCGGCGGCGAATGCGAGGCGGCGCTGGGATTGGACGCTTGTGGGAATGCTCGCGGCACACCACGAATGCACGGCTTT
>JANMLE010000834.1:0-2420 GCA_031372385.1 Planctomycetota bacterium
TTTTTCGGTGAAACGATCGCGTCGTCGGTCTCGGTCGGGGGCCGATCAGGCCGGGGCGGCGCGCCAGAGTTTCAGCAGGTTGTGCGTCAGGCAGACGAGTTGCCATTCGGCTTTCATCTGGCTGAGTCCTCGCATTGCGAATTGGTGGAAGCCGCCGGCTTGTTTGATCTGACCGCAGTGTTGACTGACCGAAAGACAAGGGGGGCGACTTGTCCCTTTCGATTCTTGTCGGTTGCACGCCCTTTCTTCGTTCGCAGCGTACGGGCCATACGCTGCTTCGGTGTGAGCGATTTCGGAATGCGGCCGCGCGGGACTGGCGGCAGTTCTTCGTGAGGCTTCAACCGCTGAGTCGCGAGGTACGGAACCATCTCGTGCGACACCACGCACGGCGTGTTGTCGTCGCTGTCGTAGCCCGCGTCGCCGACGAACTCTTTCGGACGTTGAGTGATCTCGGCGGCTTGCAGATTGGATTCCATCTGTTCGAGCAGCGGCGCAACCTGTTGCACGTCGTTGGCTTGTTGTGTCACGTCGGCCGCGAGGATGAGTTGCGATTCATCGACCAGCACCTGAGCGTTGCCGCTCTGGTCCCAGCCCTTGTTCGACGCGGGCATGATCCGCGTGTCGGAATCGGTGATGTTGCGTTGAGTCTTCGGATCGGGTCGCACCCGGTCGAGGTCCGCGTGCTTCCGCGGCTTCCCCCCGGTGTCACGAGCGGCGTTCTCGGCCGCAGCGCGGGCCCGGGCTTCCGCCTCCAGCGCGGCCTTGGCCTCGCGAAGAACGTCACGTCGGGCAGCAATCTGGCGATCGGCTCTCGTTGGACGCATGTCGTCTTGCCCGCACCGTTGGGGCCGGCCATGATCCACAATTCTGGTGGCCGCACGATTTACTCTCCGTTGTCGCCGAGCGCTGTCTGCTAGGCGCGGTGCAGTTGCTCGTGCAGCCTCGTCGTGAATTCAGGCTCAAGGTAACGTGCGAACACAGGATTCACGCTGGTCTCGTCCGCGGCTTGTTCTGCGGGAACCGGCTGGAAGTACCCCATCAGCCGCCCCGTGTGGTCGCCGACTTCCACGGCTTCGTTGAGTCCCGTCAGACGGGATTCCAACTCGCCATCCAGCACGACCCTTGTCATGACGCATTCCCCTTCTGAAGCTCACGGATGCAAATCACGACTGCCGGCGTGCCACACGACGATGCACCGGACCAGAGCAGGTTCCATTGCAAAGCGGGCTGCAAAGGCCGGACGGGCCCGAGTGCCCATCCTCCGGATCGATCATTGCCGTTCACTCATCCTCGATCCTCACATCCACACTCGCACTGTGGGCGGTGAGGCCCTCGACGGCGGCGAGGCGGCGGATGTCTTCGGCGGCCTCTTCGAGCGCGTCGCGGTTGTACCAGATGACGCTGCTCCGCTTGAGGAAATCGTTCGCGCAGAGGCCGTTGGCGAAGCGGGCCGTGCCGCCGGTTGGCAGGACGTGGGACGGGCCGGCGAAGTAATCGCCAACGGCCACCGGCGTGAAGTGACCGAGAAAGATCGCGCCGGCGTTTTGGATTCGTTCCAGCATCTGCTCGGGATCGCGCGTCGAAATGTGCAGGTGCTCGGGGGCGAGCAGATCGGTCAACTCAGCCGCCTGCACGGCGTCGCGGGCGAGGATCAACGCGCCGTATTCGTTCAGGCTCGTCAGGGCCAGGTCGCCGCGCGGGAGTCTCGCCAGTTGCGACGCCAACTCGCTGCGCACCGCTTCGATCAACGGAGCGTGCCAGGTGATCAGGACTCCCGAGCCGGGGCTGTGTTCCGCCTGCGAGATCAAGTCGGCGGCGACAAACCGGGCGTCGGCCGAGTCGTCCGCCAGCAACACCACTTCACTGGGGCCGGCGATGCTGTCGATGTCGACTTCGCCGAAGACGTGCTGCTTGGCCAGCGCGACAAACAGGTTGCCCGGCCCGACGATCTTGTCGACGCGCGGCAGTCCCTCGACGCCATATGCCATCGCCGCCACCGCCTGCGCTCCGCCGATCCGGTAGACCTCGGTGATGCCGACTTCGGCGCACGTCGCCAGCAGCGAGGCGTTGTATCCGCCGAAGTCCGTGGGAGGGACCACGACGGCGATCTCCTTCACGCCCGCTGTCTTTGCGGGAACGGCGGTCATCAACACGGTCGACGGATACGCCGCCGCACCGCCGGGGACGCAGATGCCGACTCGCTTGAGCGGCAGATACCTCTGCCGCAGTTCGACACGGCTGGTCCCGTCCTGCCGGATCAGTCGCACGTCTTCGTGCAGGATGCGGCTTTGAAACTCGGCGATATTGCCGATGATCGTCCGCAGCGTCCGTAGAAACTTCGGATCGGCGGCGGCATGCGCCGCAGCCAACTCGTCGGCCGAGACGCGCATCGATTCGCGCGTCAGTTGTTTCTGGTCGAG
>JANMLE010000842.1:0-2622 GCA_031372385.1 Planctomycetota bacterium
TTGGACGAAGCCGCGCGGGCGCGGGTCCAGGTCGCGAACTTTGAGCCGACCTTTCGCGATGCCAACGCCGACTTGCAGCGTGCCCAGTACGAGAAGCCGCTCGCGCCGGGTCGCGGAGTGTTGTATGTCTTCGGACTGGTGGGGCGCGGTCCGATCAAGCAGGAGAAAGAGGAGATCGCCACACAGGTCTCGCTGCTGATCGCGGACCGGATTGTGAACGCGTTTTCAAACCGGGCGATTCCGCCGACGCTGGCCCCCGTGAAGGTGCCGCAGGTGGTCAACTTCCCCAGCATCGCCGAAGGGATCTCGGTCCGCGTCGACGGTGAGCGAGTCGGGACGACCGCCACGATCGTCGATGTGGGAGCGATGGCCGAACGCCAGCAGCGGGCGCACTACCCCGAGATCATCGCGCGGGCCGTCGCCCGCCGCGTGCTCAAAAAGGGAATCATCTACGCGGCCCAGGAAGCGACGAACGTCGAGCAGGGGAGCCTGTTGAGTCTGGGCGTGATGGCTGCGGGCGTCGCCTGGGAGGCGACGGAAAACGCCCACACCCGCTGCTGGGCACAGCTCCCCGACACGATCCAAGTGCTGCGCGTCGAGCTTCCCGTCGGCGAACACGAAATCCTGCTGCGGCCGATGGGCCAAGGGGGCGAAATGTCCTCCGCGGCCAGGACGACCGTCCGGATCATGGACGGCCGCAACACGTATCTCATGGGAACGCTGCCGACCACGCACTTCGTCGGCGAACTGTTGACCAGCGGCGGTAGCGAGTAGTGAATAGCAGACAAATCAACTATGCTCAACCGAACCGAACTCAACCTAACTCTTCGAATCAACGAATCGTTCTGACGAGTCAACAACCACACCACACCGTCAAGAACAATCCAATAAGGACGTGTCATGCCCCTGATCGAATCGATTCTGCAACGACTGAAAGCGAAGGCCGATGCAAAGCCGAGACGGCGTCGGACGCCGTTCCCACCGCTTGAAGCGTTGGAAATGCGGATTCTGTTGAGCGCCTCGGTCTTGGACGTGGAGTTCTTCCTGCCGCCCAGTGTCGATGTGACGCCGCCCGATGAAATGGCGGTCCAGGATCCGCCGGATGTCTTCAACGACGTGGCAACATTCGGCGAGGGCGGTGACTACGCCCTGCCGATTTACGGCACCACAGTCGACGGCAGCGAAGCGGACAGCCTGGATGGTGGTGGCAGCCAGGACGTCGCGCCTGTGGACGACCTTGGCGACGCCTCTTTGAAATGGACTGCCGACAACGAAGTGGTGGTGGGCGGGGAATACGACCCCAGCCTGTTCGCACTCGACGGCAACGAAGTCGCCTACGTCTGCACGAGGGGATTGAACAACTTCGGGACGTTCGAGGAAACGTCGGATGAAGGAACGACATCGGATTGGGTCTCGTACAGCCGCGAAGAGGAGATCCTGAACATTGGCAACGCGGGCGACCTGTTCGTGGACGACCTGGGCAACGTTTACTACGTTTCCACGATGGGCTTGAATCCAGAGCAGAAGTTCGCGGAATCGCCTGATGACGGGACGTCGTGGGATTGGATCTCGTCCGGCAGCGGAGATGAGATCCTGAAGGGTGACGACCAGGGAGTGATGCTCGTGGACGGTCCCGGCAGTGCCGACCTGCAGCGCACTCTCGGCGACGAAGTGCCGGGTGCCGGGGAATACGACGACAGCCTGTTCGCGAACAACGGCAACGATGGCTTCGTCATCGACACGATGGGCATGAATCCCGAAGCAACGACTGATGTAACGTCCGACAACACGGTCGATGACAGGACGGCGTCAGATTGGACCCCGTCCGATGGCGGAGAAGAGACCCTGATCGGCGGCAATTGGGAAGACAGGAACCTGTACCCCGTTGACCCCGTGGTGTACGACTTCCTTCCCGGCGACGTTGGCGATGGCATGGAGAAAGGTGATGAGGAATCTGGAGTCGTGTCCCCAGTGGAGCGGGGCGTGGTCCACCGCGACTTTGGTGACCCGGTACCCATGATGTCTCAGTCCGGAGCCGGCCAGCCCGACGTCTTCGAGTACGCCGCGGCGGATGCGGGCAACAGCAGTGGCCTCGAAACACTGAACGTCGGCACCGATGATGCCCCCCTGCTGAGCGGCGTTGGCAATGACGCGACGAACGGGATCATCAGCCAATCCAACCTCGTCGGCGGCACCGCGCCGAACCTGCCGGTCAATGGAACGGGCGGCGATCTGATGGTGTCGTCGAGCAACCACAACGAAGGGGATGTCCGGGGCCTGTGGCTGTTGTTTGCGGACGCGAACCAGTTCGCCTCGTCTGAGACTCCAGCCGATCAGCCGGCGGATCACCAGAGCGGAGCAGACGGTGTCTTCTCGAATTCAACGCCGGTCAGTGGCGGCGAATCCGATGCCGGTCATCTGACGCAACAAACGGGGACCGATTCGCTCATCGCCAGATCCTCACTCGACGGACTCGCCAACACAGCCGTCGATGAAATCTTCACCCACCTCGATTCCCACTTGTGATGTCCGGGAACAACGTCCGGCATTAGTGTGCCGCGCCGTTCCCGTTGTCCATTCGCTCCGACGCGGGCACTGCCGCTGCCCCGCAATACTCATGAG
>JANMLE010000857.1:0-2775 GCA_031372385.1 Planctomycetota bacterium
GCCCACAGCAGGATATCGGTCTTGAGCTGCTTGCCGGACTTGAGATGCACCACCACGCCATCGTCCATTGCTTCGGTGCGTTCAAGCTCTTCCCGGTGACGGATGATGACCCCGCGTTCGCGCAGGTGGTAGCTGATCGCATCGACGATCTCCTCGTCGAGAAATTCCAGCAGCTTGTCGCGGCTGTTGATGAGGTTGACCTTGATTTCCAGGTTGCGGAACATCGACGCGTACTCGCAACCGATCACGCCGGCTCCAAACACCGTGACCGACTTGATGTGCAGGTCGACGTTCAGGATCGTGTCGCTGTCGAAGATGCGGGGATGGTTGAAGTCGAGTTCCGGCGGCCGATACGGGCGGGCACCGGTGGCGATCACGAAGTACTTGCCGCGGATCACCGAGCGCGACCCGTCAGCCTCAACGGCTTCCACCGTGTGCGGGTCCAGGAACCGGGCCTGGCCGCGGATGATCGGAATGTCGTTGCGATCGTAGAAGGCGGTCCGCATCTTGACCTGCGCTTCGATGACCGACTTGGCCCGCCGCCGCAGGTCGGGGATCATGAAGTTCGCCGTGATGCCGTGCTCGCGGAACAGCACGTTGCTGTTGACCTCGGTCATCTGAAAGATCGCGTACCGCAGCGCCTTGCTGGGGATCGTGCCGCGATGGGTGCAAGCGCCGCCGACGGCCGCCTCGCGTTCGATCACGGCCACCGTCTTGCCATGCTTGACCGCCTGCATCGCGGCCCCTTCGCCACCCGGGCCGGAGCCAATCACAATGAGGTCGTATTCACTCGCCAGATCAGTCATGAATTTTCATGCCTTACGCGGTTCTGATTGAGCCACTTCTGTAGCCACGCTCGCCAGAGCGTGGGTGATGATTGTCCGGCAATCCCACGGTCTGGCGACCGTGGCCAAGAGATCGACGAGCCGGCAGGTGTCGCGCCGACAAACCGGCCTCATTGTCGGCGTCGCAGCGTGTCCTGCAACGCGGTCTCGACCACCGCCTCCAGACGCCGATCCCCTTCAGGGCTCTGCCGGATCATGTCGTAAGCCTGCCGGCCGTTCTTGAGGATCTCCGCCTGATTCGCCTTGTCCCCCTTCAGATCCTCGAAGATGGCCAGCCCGGCCGTTCCGTGGGCGCGACGCCAGATGTCTTGTGACGAGGCGAAATCGTTGAATGTCCGGACCGCCAGTTCGCGGCGTCCGTCGTTCAAGTAGATCATGGCGAGATACAGGTCACAGCGGTCCCGCATCCGGTCGTACACGACCTTGCGGGCGGGATTGCCGGCTTCGTTCGCGAGCTTGGCCTTCACCGCGTACCACGCTGCCTCGTCGGTCGGGTGTCCCTGCGCGTGATAGAACTGGCCGTCGATGGTGTCATACGCCACCACCTTCGATTCGCTGCCAACGGGTGCCTTGAGCGGGTCCGCGATGCGCATGGCCCAGCCAATCCCGGCCATCCCCGCCGCCACCAGCGCGCAGGCCGCCGCCAGCACACCCAATTGCCGCCGCAGGGGCCGCTGGAAGAACTTCGTGTGAAACTGGGTTGTCCCGCCGCGCGTCGGCCGGAACGCCGACTCCGGCGGAGGTGCCTCCTTGTTCGTGACCTGTCGCAGCAGTTGCTTGATTTCCGCCAGCACCGTTTGCGCGTCGGCCGGCCGGTCTTCCTTCTTCTTGGACATCATCTTTTCGATCAGCGTCCGCACGCCAACGGGGACATCGGGACGAATGTCGGCCAGCGAAGGAGGCTGCTCGTTGAGATGTTTGACCGCGACCGCCAACGCCGTCTCACCGGTGAACGGCGGATACCCGGCGAGCATGTGCCAGGCCATCACCCCCAGCGAATAGATGTCGCTCCGCGCATCCAGTGGCTTGCCGTTGACCTGCTCGGGGCTCATGTAGAGCGGCGTGCCCATCGTCACACCGACCTGGGTCAGCGCGACCTTTTCACCGCCGAGAGTCAACTGGGCCAGGCCGAAGTCGGCCACCTTGGCCTCACCCTTCTTGGTGAGCAGGATGTTCTCGGGCTTGATGTCGCGGTGAACGATCCCCTTGTCCGCCGCCACCTGCAGCGCCGCCGCGACTTGCTTCAGCACATGCAGCGCGATCGGAACCTCCAGCGGTCCCTTGCGGGTGATGAATTCCTTGAGGTTGCGGCCCTGCACGTACTCCTGCGAAATGAAGTGAATCCCGTCCTGCTCGCCCACCATGTAGACCTGGACGATGTTCGGATGGTTCAAGCCACCGGCGGCCGACGCCTCGTGCCGGAACCGTTTCAAGTACGTCGGGTCGGTGACGAAATCGGGTCGCATGATCTTGATGGCGACCTGCCGGCGCAGGCTGGTCTGTTCGGCCAGATAGACTTCCGCCATCCCCCCCTTGCCGAGTTTTCTGAGCAGGCAGAAGTCGCCCAGCACGCGGCCCGACAGATCGACCCCCACCGCCGCCATGTCGCCGTCGGAGTCTGCGGGCGGCACTTTCGGCGTCGGCTTCGGCGATCCCTCGGCGGGCCGCTTCGCGCCGGCACCGGGTGGATTCGCCGGCGCGGGACCGGCCGGCTTGTCATTCTGCTGCGGGATATTGTTCGGTCGTTTCGGTTCGGCCATCGGGGATCTTCATCCGTAATCAATCCGCATCGCGGCGTGTCCAGTTCGGGTGGCCACTCTAACAGATCCCCCGCGCGGCCCAAAGTGACCTGGCTTCGTTTCACCGCCACGCGGCTCAGGCTGAATCGTTTCACCCCGAGCCAACGGCGAAGGTGTCGGGGGGCAGCACC
>JANMLE010000937.1:0-3459 GCA_031372385.1 Planctomycetota bacterium
ACCCGCGACATGACCTCGGATCGTTTTGCCTTGGTGAAGACGTCGGCCATCGCGTTTCATTTCCACTCGGAGACGATGGTATCCATGTGCCACTCAAAGGCATCTTTGTGAACCCGCAGTGATGCTGTTTTCGCTTCTGTGATGGACTTGCCCTCGTATTGACGCAGAAAGGCATTCTCCGTCATGCGAGAGATTCGTTTGGGGATGAAGATTGTTCGATCATGTTTGACACCGAACAAGCCCCGGTCGAATGCCCAATGAAGTGTCTGCGTAAGCGAAAGCCCATTGCGAATGTCATCCGGCCCTCCCCTGTTCAAGGGGACAACATGCGCAGCTTCAACTTCGTGTAACTCGGCTGGAGTTGCGATGTGTATCCCACTGACTGCGCACTTGAACCGATACTCATTTCGAACACGCGATGAAAAGACGGGGCATCTCGCCAGACGAGTCTGCCGAGTATGAACCCTTTTCGCTTCTGGCAGCGTTGCATGAAATGGCTGTTGCACGAGAGAATCGATTTCGGTACTTGCCATTGTGATATCAGCTTGTGTGACCGGTTGCGCGCCCACAAACAACGAACCGCAAGAACGAGCGTTCACGTATGAAGTAATCTCGGAAAACTCGGGTGTGTCTTGGCGAACTAGAATCATTCGGAAACGGTCTGTTGCATCCGAACGGCGTTGAAAAAGAATGAGATCACCCTGAGTAGCGACATCCCAGAGCGGATGCCATCCAGACTCACCTTTCGGATGGGTAATCCAGCTCTCCGGCCGACGCTTCCCCGCGCGGGTTTGAAATTGATACCGAACAACGTTGCTACCAACACGGATTGTTCCCAAAAAGAGTTCGACGGAAAGACGACGATCTGTCGTGGGCGTTGATTCTGACGTGGCCGCTTCGTCCAAGGTTGGAAGATACTGACGGAGTTCAACCGGCAACAACATTCCAGACTGATTACTCTGCGCTGCTCCGGTATCGTTTTTTGCCAGTCGCTTAAAGAATGGTTGGTCCCATTCTGACTCCATGAAGAACTCAACAATCGTCATTTGGAAATCCTTCGGCGATTACGGGTCGGCAAACAAGCTCGGATGAGCCGGGCAACCTCTGAAACCACGGGCACAGCGACCGAGTTCCCGAACTGGCGGTAAGCTTGAGTGTCAGAGACCGGGATCACGAACGAATCTGGCCAGCCCATGAGCCTGGCACATTCGCGAGGCGTCAAGCGGCGCGGGTTCTTGTTGGGACCGCGTGAGATCAGAATCTCTGAGCCGTCCTTGTAGTAGCGTGCGGAAAGTGTGCGCGCGGTGTCGTTGGGACCAACCAACCCAAAGCCGAAGCCATTCCCCTTGGCCCGATGTTTAGCAGCGTAGTCTTGAAGGTACTGCCAAAGATGATCGGTCAGGATGTACTTTGGGTTTACCTTTGCCCTCGCACCGGTGGTGAAAGGTAACTCCGCCGGTTCCGAGCCATCTTCTGGATGAAGGATCGAGCTGAGGCGGGTGAATCCAGGTTCCGGGGACCACAGATCGGACCAGTCGAACGCCGTGGGATCGCGAAATCCGACGATGAAGATTCGCTCGCGATGTTGGGGCACGTACAGCTTCGCGTCGATGACGCGGTAGCTAATGTGATAACCCAATTCCTTTTCGAGCGTGTTGCGAATGACGGCGAACGTCTTGCCTTTGTCATGACGTTCGAGGTTCTTCACGTTTTCAAGCATGAATGCAGCGGGACGCTTCTCACCCAAGATTCGTGCGACTTCAAAGAACAACGTTCCTTGGGCTTCGCATGCAAAACCGTGGGGTCTCCCAAGCGCATTCTTCTTGGACACGCCAGCAATTGAGAACGGCTGACAGGGAAAACCGGCGAGCAGTACGTCATGGTCGGGGATGTCGTCCGTAGTGACTTCGCAAATGTCACCCGCAATCGGAGAGTCATCACCAAAATTGGCCGAGTACGTTAGCTGGCTGTGCTTGTCCCATTCGGACGTAAACACACACTTCCCACCAGCCAATTCAAATCCCTTACGGCACGCACCTATCCCCGCGAACAAGTCGATGAATGTGAAGCTACCGGACGGAGCGGTTATGGATGACGAACCCGAGATGGCGACGAGCTTCTTCTTCGGAATCCGAAGGCGCGCCGGTTTCAACGCCGTCGCGAGTTGTTCTTTCGTCGCCACCATTTCCAAGGCCTCCCTGCCACTTCGATTCACTGCGCAATTCTCGATTCAGAGCCTATCCCACAAGATGGGGATTCCGATGAAGCATGCCCGCCCGTTGCGCGTCGCAGCAATAGAGTTCGTCATCGGCGAGCAATCCCGCGTCGAATCGTCGCCATGCTTCATTGGCCAAAGGTTCCAACACGACGGGCCAGCCACTCTGCTCGTAACATGGAGCGAGCAACCTTTCATCAATCCCCTCCGGGACGTAGGTCCGGTCATACTCATGGGAAATCGTGACCCCGTGATCGGTTGCCTCGTCAGGATGAAGTCCGGCATAGAGGAATGCGACCGAATACCATGCCTGCTTGAATTGACGAGGCCTAAGTTCTTGAAGTTGTTTCGGGGTGAGATCAAGTACGGGGGTCAACCAAGTCAGGGCCATTTGGTCTGACGTGGGCAACGGCGACAGAGTGCTGGCATTTCGTTTGGCAGTCATTTCCATCTCCTTCAAGGCGTTTGGTTGCTCATCCTGCGACGAGACGCAAATCCGTCGGGCAGGACTATACGATTCAGCCATGCCGATAACCAGGGCGCCGGGTACCACAGTCGAACCACATCCATGAGCAAATCAGCGGCAGATTTCGGGTGCCACTGGCGGCGGCTTTGTGCCGCCAGTGTCTTCGGAGTCGATCCATCGCACAATGACCGGTCAATCGAACGCAGATTCGGTACGGCCACGAATCGGTTGACTTGCGCGAGTTGGCGTTTTCGTACGTCTCAGTCTCAGCCTCTTGCCGGGTTGCTCGCCGTTGCCTGACGCTTCACAGTAGCCTTCATCGCTCCGCGTGAAGACAGCCGAGCGCGCGGTGGACTCGGAACGCTTCACGGCATGTCGGGCACGCGGCAGACTGTGAGCATGATGGCGTCTTGCGCGATCGAAGGTCTTGGGTGACCGTCACGTCGATGGCGCGCTCGGCTGTCAGCTCGCTGGTTGCCAGCCCGAAGACTTGCTTGGTGAGGATGTGGTTGATGCGAGCCTGCTGATCAGGCATTTGGTCTTTCAACCCGTCGTTGAGTCGTCGGGCGATCTCGCGCAGGAAGACGCCGGACTTGCAGACGGGGTCGAGGAACGTCGAGTCGGGTCGGCGGAACAGATCCTGCGGCAGGATGTCGAGCATCGCCGAAGCCAGCTTCGGCGGGGTGAAGACCTCGTCGGCGGACAGATTCGCGAGGCAGGTGAGGATGTCGGGGTTATGGCCGTTCATGCGGAGCCTCCGCGTCCGGTACTTTCAGAT
>JANMLE010000945.1:0-10455 GCA_031372385.1 Planctomycetota bacterium
GCTCGGTTGCCCGCTTGTGTCCGCGGTTGTTACTTTGTGCCCGCTTGAGTTGAGGTCGATCCCATTCTCTGGAGGAAGCAGCATGTGTTTGACAAGGAGTCGGTTGGTTGCCACGGCGTGCCGGTTGGCCATCGCGGTGTCGAGTTGGGCTCAGGAAAAGCCCAATCCCAAGAAGGCGTTCTTGGATGAGAAGGAGGCCGGCGCGGACTTTCAAATTCAGGGCGAGTACGTCGGCAAGTTGGGCGACCAGTCGGTCGGTGTCCAGGTGATCGCCAAGGGGAACGGCAAGTTTGATGCTGTTGTGTTTCCCGGCGGGCTGCCCGGTGCCGGATGGGACGCGGAAAAGAAGGTCAAGCACAAGATCAACGGCGAGACCAAGGACGGATCGACATCGCTGGCGGGCGGCGACTTCCAAGCCACCATCGCGGCGGACACTCTCACGTTGAAGCAGGGGCCGGCGACGGGCGAGTTGAAGAAGGTCAATCGAAAATCACCGTCGCTCGACGCCCGTCCCCCCGAAGGAGCGGTTGTTCTCTTCGACGGATCCAACGTCGATCAATGGAATCCCGGCAAGCTGGAAGAGGGGAAGCTGATGGGCGTTGGCACCCGGACCAAACAGAAGTTCGAGAACTACACGCTGCACTCGGAGTTCCGCACCCCCTACATGCCCTACGCCGGTGGACAGGGCCGCGGCAACAGCGGCATGTACCTGGGCGACCAATACGAATGCCAGATCCTCGACTCGTTCGGCCTTGAAGGCGCCGACAACGAATGCGGCGGCATCTACCAAAACGCCAAGCCCAGAGTGAACCTGTGTCTGCCCCCCTTGAGCTGGCAGACGTACGACGTCGATTTCACCTGCGCCAAGTTCGACGCCGACGGCAAGGTCACGGCACCGGCCAAGGTGACGATCAAGCACAACGGCGTCGTCGTTCATGACAATTTGGAGCTGAAGACAACTCCCGGCGGCAGCCAGAGCGACCAAAAGCCCGGCGCGATCTTCCTGCAGGATCACGGCGACCCGGTCCGCTTCCGAAACGTCTGGATCATGCCGAAGAAGTGACGCGGTTGTCGTGAATCCGCAGCAGCCCAACTCTGACTGTTGGGCTGTTGTTTGATCGTCCCAATGGTTAGGGGGTAAGCGATGCTAGCTTGGGATCCCGAAGCGGTCGCAGCAATTCTCGAGACTCGGGCCGAATTCGAAGACAATTCCAGCTTTCATTTTGCATTCACGATGGACGGAAACTCTGCATCCTTGCGGGTATTTCCGCATGTCGGTGAGATCGAAATCTCAATCGGACGTGCTGGCCAAGAGTGGGCGACGTGGCGTCTGAATTGCTCGGCGGTCACATGCAACGATGAGATTCCTGACGAAGGTGGTCAGTGTATTGTCTTTAGCCCCGCGAGCGATGCTGGTAGGAATGCGATTCCTTCTCATTGGTTGGTTCTAGGAAGCCGCGAAGGTCGCGTCGAAATCCTCACCGTTTTTCAAAAAATGGAAACCTAGCGAGTGGTTCAACCCAACGTGTGCCGCGTCTGAGTGTGTGGTAATGCCGGATCGCTCGCACTGCACGCGCAGTCAAACCTTGGTGGTAGATTTGGCATGGTCCTGGAGCGTTCACGAAGGAGTGCGCGGTTCTCGAATCAACAGGGAGGTGAGTATGACCGGCCGCGCTGACGACTCATTGGTACTCCACGAGCGGACCCTGGGTGAAGACGCCCACCGCATCCTGGCGTTCTTGGAACGGCAGGGGACGTTTCGGTTTCCCACCTTCGGCACGGGACTCTTCTCGGCGGCCGCCGGCACCGGGGGCGATTTCGAACTGACCGGCTATCGCTCGGTCTGGGTCCGCGACAACATTCACATCGCGCATGCCCATTTGATGTGGGGTGAAACGGCGAAGGCCGAGGCGGCGTTGAAATCGCTGATGGCCTACTTCGCCAAACACCGTCGCCGCTTCACCGATGGCATTGAAGGTCGCGGTGACCCGACCGACCCGATGCAGCGGCCCCACATTCGGTTCGATGGCGACCGATTGTCGGAACTCGATGAGAAATGGTCGCACGCCCAGAACGATGCGCTCGGCGCGTTCCTGTGGCTGTACTGCCGAACCATTCAAGGCACGCCGACACCGGACGAATGGAGTCTGCTGGTCGAACTGGTCCACTACTTCAAGACCATCCGGTATTGGCAGGACGAAGACAGCGGACACTGGGAAGAAGTCCGCAAGGTGGCGGCGTCGAGCATCGGCGTGGTCGTCGCCGGACTGAAGGAGTTTCGGAGGCACATGTTCACTGATGTTCGTTTTGGCGGACCGCCAACTGACTTCAGCTATCTGCGATCGGGTCGCCCCATCACCCTCAATGACGTCAATGACCTGATGGACGCCGGTGAACGCGCCCTCGAAGACATCCTGCCGGCGGAATGTGCGCAGCCCGATCCGACCCGGCAGCGGCATTACGACTCCGCGCTGCTGTTCCTGATCTATCCCTACCAAGTCGTCAGTCCCGAAATGGCCGACCGCATTGTCTCCAACGTCACCACGCATCTGATGGGCGACCACGGCATCCGCCGCTACATCGGCGATTCGTACTGGTGTGCCGACTACAAGCAGAAACTGGCGGCCGATCAGCGGACCATCGACTTCAGCGACAACCTGGCGGACCGTGATCGACTGTTGGAGCCGGGACTGGAAGCCCAATGGTGTTTGTTCGATCCCATCGTTTCGATCCACTACGGACTGCGGTTCCAACGGAGCGGCGAATCCGAAGACCGGCGGCGACAGGTTCATCACCTGCAACGGTCGCTCAACCAACTGACCAAACCGGGCTCGGCATTTGGAGCGTACCGTTGCCCCGAGTCCTACTTCTGCGAACAGGGCCGGTATGTCCCCAACGACATCTGCCCGCTGCTGTGGACGCAGGCGAACCTGAAGCTCGCGCTGCGTCTCGCCACGGGGCAGAACATCTGAACTGGAGGTCTCGCGATGACATGCCACAGCCGTTTGCCTTCCCCGTTGCCCATCTTCGTCGCGCTGGCAATGGCCTGCGCAGACGTCGCGGCAGCAGAGCCTCCGCCGCTGCAGTTTCAATTGCACAAGCCGGGTGACACCGCCGTCATTCAGCAGGAGGCCGGGCGCACCGTGATCGTCGTCACGAGCAAGTCGGGCATCGGCCAGATCACGCTGACATCCAAGGATGGGAAGTGGCCCAAGGACGTGACGCTCCGTCTGCACTATTCCGACGGGCATCCCTTCAAGACGCTGGAGGGCTTCGAGATGACGTCGTCCCGAATGCAGGTGCGGTCGGGCAGTCGCGAATCCGGCAAGATGCCGTTTTTTCTGGCCGATGACGACGGCAAGTTTTCCCGCGATGACCTGAATCCCAGCGGCTGGCTCAAGCTGGAATTCAAGCCGCACGGTGACGACCTGGACGTGATCTTCCCCGCGCACTTGTGGCGCGACGAAAAGAAGCTGCACATTCAGTGGATCGATTTCTACCGCGTGTAGCAGTGGGCCGGCATGAATGACGCCATCCGCATTTTGTTCTTCGAGACCTGGTGGTCGTGGTCGCGCAACACCAGCGAACCGCACACATGGACGGACATCGCCTGCCGAAGTTTCAACGTCATCGAAGCTGTGGCGTGGTTCGTCTTCGCCGGACTGGTACTGCGCCGCTGGAAGCGACGTCGGCAATCGAGTCTCGAACTTTGGTATGCGCTGGCCTTCGTCCTGTTCGGCGTTTCCGATGTGATTGAAACCTGGGCGCTGACGTCATGGCTGCTGTGGTGGAAGGCGGTCAATCTGTTGGTCCTGTTCTCCCTGCGGCGAACGGTCATGCGGCGGTTCCATCCCGAGGCCAGGGTGTTCTGAGGCCGTGGTTCTGCTGCACATCGATGATGCCCTGCGCTGGATGGAACAACGGACCCGGATCCCATCTCCATTCCATCGCCAATCGCACCGGGTGAACCGTCCGGCGGGATCGAGCGTACGGCCCGTGGTAGTGTTGGCCCATGCCGAACACAGAATCGCCGGTGATGCCGTTCCCCGCGGTGTGACGATGAAACTCACGCGGCCGGCGATCGTGTCACGGAGCGACTGCCGGCGTGTGTGCGACGGGAACCCGATGGAAGGACAGAAAGCCAATGGATCTGGCGTATTGGGGCTTTGACCGCTGGCCGTTTGCGCGACAGCGAACGATGAATCAGTCCCGCTTGGGGGCCTCGCACGAAGAGGCTCTGGCCCGGTTGCTGTTTCTCGTTGACGAACGCCGACGCTGCGGCCTGCTGACAGGCGGAGCGGGAACCGGCAAGAGCTGCCTGTTTCGCCGGGTGATGTCGTATGCCCAACGCCGGGGACGATTCTGTTTGGAGATCGACGCCACCGGCGTCGGCGCGACGGAGCTGGCCGGGCGGATCGCCGAACAGCTTCTGGCGGACTGCGATCCCCCGGCGACCCCGGCGCGCTGCTGGTCGCTGATTCAACAGCAGCTCGCCAACCAGGCGTTGGTGGGCCAGCCCGTCGTCGTGCTCGTCGATCAGATGGATCTCGCCGAAGACGGGGTCGCGGTGACTCTGCGCCGGTTGATGAATCTGGCCGAGTCGTCGGGGACGGAACTGACGCTGCTGATCGCCGCGCGAAGTTCGTTTTCGACGGCCGAACTGCGGGACGACATCGAGCTGTCAGTGGAGCTGACCGGCTGGTCTCTGGATGAAACGAGCCTGTTCATCACGGACTCGTTGCGCACGGCCGGCGCGACATCGGACATCTTCTCACCCGAGTCGGTGTCCGCGGTGCATGAGATCACCCGAGGGATTCCCGGCGATGTGGTCCGAATCTGCGATCTGTCGCTGCTGGCCGCCATGAACGATGGTCGGAATGAGATCGATGCGGAGATCGTGGAAGCCGCCGTCGCGGAACTTGATCCGCGCCGAATGCCCGTGATGAACCGGACTCCGGCGGGCCAGCGCGCCTGACAGCATGTTGAAGATCATAGGACGGGCACTCTTGCCCGTCGCGTTTCTTCAGGGACTGTCGGGCAAGAGGGCTCGTCCCACTTCGACCGGCTGCTTGCGGCGGCCCGATTCCAGAATCGCCTGCGTCAGATCGAACACGGGAAGCGCGGCCGATGGGGGCGACCGTTCGGCGGCTCCCAGCAGGATCGAGTCCAAGAAGCTGGCAACCGGCGTCGACTCGGGCTCGTCGATCGGTTGACGATCCATCCGTCCTTCTCGTGCGATCCAAAATTCGCCGTGGCGGATCATCAGATCACCTCGTTCGCAGTGGATGGCCAGATCTTCACCGAGATACTGGGCGTGACCGATGAAGTCGATCGTGGCCGTGACGTCGCCGGTCAGCAGAGCCGACACGCTGCTGACGATCTCCACGTGACTGCCCCAGGTCTGACAGCGGGCGAACGCCTCACGCGGTTCCAGCCCGGTGAGGTAGAACAGCGAATCGAGCTTGTGGCTTCCCGCGTCGGTGACGAAGCCGCCTGGGTTTTGTTGTGGGTCATCGCGCCACGTGCCGGCGATCGTCGGCTGCCAGTTCTCGACGTTGTGCGAAACGATCGCGCGGACAGCCCCCCAGCGTTCGGAACGGACTTCGCGGCGGATCGTCCGATAGAGCGCCGTGTGCCGCCGCTGATATCCGAGCGAAAACACTCGTCCACTGCGGTGTCCGACCTCGGCCCGCCGGATCAAGTCGAGGATTTCCGTTCGATTCGCCGCGAGCGGCTTTTCACACAACAGATGCCAGCCCCGATCCAAGCAGCCCGTGGCTTGCCGGTGATGCTCCGCCGTCGGCGTGCAGATGATCGCCGCGTCGACATCGTCGGATGAGACCAGGTCGTTCAAGTCGTCGGCAATGCGAGCTTCAGGGCAGCACTGCTGCCGCAACGATTCGGCCGTCGCGCGGTCGGAGTCCAGCAGCGTGACGATCTCGCCGCGTCCATCGGCGTTCAGCAATTGGCTGTGGTGCCGCCCCATCCGGCCGCAGCCGAGAATCGCAAATCGAAGTCTTGTCATGGGTGTTGGCAATCCTCTGGAGTCGTGAAAGTTGCAACCTGTCCGTCACGGCAGTCGGCTGTTACGATCAGCCTGAGCGTCGCGTCAACCTTGTGTTGTGGGGTCATGTCGACGGGCGACTACTGTAGTCCCGCCGCTCCGCCGGCGGGACGCCTGATCGGCGCGACGTCCGTCCACGAAGAGTCCGGGCGGCGGAGCGACCGGACTACAGTAGCGGCCTCACAGTATCGACACCGCAGATTGGGGAATGTTTGAATGCATGTGTTGTTGTTTGATATCGACGGAACGCTGATCGACGCCGGAGGAGCCGGGCAGGCGGCCATGGAGCAGGCGGTCGCGCAACTGTTTGGCGAGACCCGGCCCGTGGACGGGATCCTCGCCGCCGGTCGGACCGACCGCGCGATCGGTCGCGACTTGTTTGACTATTACTCGATCCCGGCCACCGATGACAACTGGACCCGGTATCTCAACACGTACATCTCGCTGCTGCCCGATTCGCTGCGCACCCGACAAGGCGCCATCCTGCCCGGCGTGATGCCGTTGATCGAGCAATTGAGCAATCACGACGACGTCTTCCTGGGCTTGCTGACGGGAAACTTTGCCGAGGGAGCCCGGTTGAAGCTGCAGCATTTCGGCCTGCATCAACACTTCCAAACGGGCGGGTTCGGTGACTTGCATCTGCATCGCGACGACGTCGCCCGCGACGCGCTGACCGCGGTGCGCGAACACCTGCCGGATGTCACCGCCGAACAGATCTGGGTGGTCGGGGACACTCCCGCCGACGTGCAATGCGGCCGGGCCATCGGTGCCAACGTCCTCGCCGTCGCCACGGGAATCTTCAGTTCCGATCAACTGGCCGCACATCGTCCCGACGTGTTGCTCAATGACCTGACGCTGGCAGCAGACTGGCTGAGCGGACTGGGACTGAGGCCGTAGGCAGCCCGAATGGAACCGGGAAGCAGATGCGAGTGGAGCTCTTGTTCCACTCGCATTGGCACTTTGCACTGATCACTTCCCACTTTCCACTTTGCACTATTCGCCATCACGCCGCGCGGTCCTGCGACTCCGCTCCCGACTTTCCCTGATCGGCGTACTGGCCCTGGAACGCGTCCTTGCTTTCGATGATGGAAGTGGCGTCGAAGCGTTTTCCGAAGTAGTGCTTCTGGGCCAGTTCGTCATTCAGAACCGTTTCCGCATCGCCGCTGACGAGGATGCGCCCGGCGAAGACGATGTAGCTGCGGTCGGTGATCGCCAGCGTCTCGCGTTCGCGATGGTCCGTCAGCAGGATCGCAATCCCCCGGTTTCGCAGATCGCCGATGATGTCCTGGATGCTGTGGATCGTCACGGGATCGATCCCGGTGAACGGTTCGTCCAGCAGGATCAAGCGCGGATCGCTCGCCAGGCAGCGGGCGATTTCCAGACGGCGGCGTTCTCCGCCCGACAACGTCCCGGCCGTCTGTTGACGCTTGTCGATCAACCCGAACATGTCGAGCAATTCATCGGCGCGGGCCATCCGGTCGCGATATGACTTGGGCTGAAATTCGAGCACCGCGTACAGGTTCTGTTCGACGGAAAGTTTGGCGAACACGCTGTCGTTCTGCGGCAGGTATCCCATGCCGCGCTGAGCCCGCTTGTACAGCGGCCAGTTGGTGACGTCGACGTCGTTGAAGATCACCTGGCCGGCGGTCGGCTTGACCAGTCCGCAGGCCATGCTGAAGCTAGTCGACTTGCCCGCGCCGTTGGGGCCGAGCAACCCGACGATTTCGCCGGGCTCGACATGAAAGCTGACTCCGTCAACAGCCCGCTTGCCGGGGTATTGCTTCACCAAACCGGTGCATTGCAGCAGTGTCATTCGTCCTCCTTGACGATTCCCAGGGAATCACAAATCCGGATTATTCACCACGAAATACACGAAAGCAAAACGGTGAGGCAGGTTCGTTGCCGCGGCAGCCCGTGGACGGAGCGACACAATGCCTCTGGTGACCTGCGACGCATCCCTCAGACTTTCGTGTATTTCGTGTATTTCGTGGTTCAGTCCTTGAATGATCCGCGCTAACGGATGCGTTTCCAGCGCCACCATTGCGGATAGAACGGGATCGAATACTCGGCGTATTTCGAAGCCTCCGCCCGTTCCTGTTCCGCGATTCGCTTTTGAAATTCGTCACGTTCGTCGCGCGGCGCGGGGTGGTGCCCGATCGCTGTGTAGCCGCGGCCGCCATTGAGGAACGGCACGCCGTGCGGCCAGTAGATGAAGAACGCCTTGCCGATCAGCGCCTGGCGGTTGACGGCGTGCCGGTTCGCGGCCTGACGGACTTGGTTCGGCCACAAGCGGCTGTCCTGGCTGCGCGGACTGTTGTCGCCCATGACGAAGAACTCGTCCGACCCCAGTTCGTGGAATTCGGCGGTGTGCCGGTCGGTCTCGTAAATGTCGCCCCATCTTTGGGGATCGCCCAAGGCGTCACGCAGACTCATGCCGTCGTCCACTTCGTGCGAGCCGGCAGCGAAATTTCCCGCGTCGTTCGCCACACGTTCGGCCCGGTAGTAAATGTCCCGTTCGATCAGCAGGTCGGTCACGCTGGCCGTCAGCCCCTGGGCCGCGAAGGCGGCGGGTCTGAGATCGTCGTCCTGCGGACGGCGATTCGGGGGAGCCGCGAATTCCGCCGTGGCAACGAGGCCGCTGCGCCACCAACCTTCGTTGACCCACAGGCACAGGCGATCGTCGACGTTGGCGAAGCGCAGCGTGTAAGTCCCCGGCCCCTTGATCGACGTTTGCGCTGTTTTCAATTCGATCTCGGGCGCCGTCTTCGGATTGGCGGGCAGATCATCATTGCGGGTCAGGGTCGCCATTCCCGTCGTCACATCGATCCGGCATCGATAGCGGCGCACACCCTCATTCAATTCCAGGACGAAGTTGGCGTCTTTGCCCGAAACGGACGCCACGTTCAGTGTGCAGCTCATCGTCAGATCGCCAACCCAGTATCGGTCTTCTTCCAAGCCCGGCGACCGTCCCCCGGTGTAGGTGTTGTACCCGCAAAAATCGGTGACGAGTTTGGGACGGGGATCGAGGCTCGCCGGATTTCCGTCCGTCGGCGGTGCGGCCTCCCAGTCCGCCGCGGAAGGAACCAAGTGGTGGTAGCGGACTTCCTGCAGCGAGTCGGACGCGGTCACTTCGAAGCGTCGCGACTTCGGATCGTGCTTCCATCCACCGTCCGTGCCCACCGGCTGCCACGACTCCGGCCAGCCCTTTTGGAGCAGCTCTTCCGGCGCATGGCGGTCATCGTAGACAACCTGCTGCAACAACTTTTGTTTGTTCGGATCGCGTTTCCGCAGGATGCGAAATTCACCCGCGTCTCCGTGACGGGCGTGGACATCGCCCCGCTCGATGCGAATCGTTTCACCCGGCAATCCGACCAGCCGCTTGATGTAGTTCTTTTCCGTCTCTTCGGGATATCGAAAGACGATCACATCCCACCGGTCGGGCTCGCCGAATTGATACGCCGACTTGTTCACCAGGATCCGGTCCCCCTTGAAGACCGGGACCGACTGCACGCCGTGCAAGTGCCGGCAGTTCGGGCACATCGATTGGGCGATCCGCTGCGAGAGAATCAGGTTTCCCGACTTGTCGTCCAGTTCATCGCTGGCACCGATGGCATACATGTGGCCGCAGCCGGGACAGACCACATCCTTGTTCCGCCCGTACAGCGTGGGAGCCATCGAGCCGGTCGGGATCACGAACGCTTCGGCCACGAACGAGCGAAACAGCAGCGCCAGCACGAAGGCAAACGCGATCGACTCGATGGTTTCGCGCCCCATCCCCTGCGAGTGCGGATATGAGTGCGGCAGTTGTGGCTTCGGCGACTTCGCTGACTTCGGTGACTTCGAATCTGCGGCTTTCGCCGCGGCATCGTCGCCGGTTGGACTGTTCGTTTTCGACATGACTTCCGCGATCCTCGCTCCACGTAAATCCGGCATCACGATCATCGGGAGGCGTGGTCCGTCACAACCACAATCTCACCGCGCCACATCGGGTGGGGTCGTCCCCCGCGTACCGCCGAAGGACTATAGCGGATCATTCCATCCGCGGAAATGCGGACCGTTCATGACGGGTTCGACAAAAGCCGTGCAGCACGTTTTGAACGGAGCCGGATGGCGTGGAAGTCAATCGGCCCGCCTTCCAAGTCACGGTCTCGCAGGAAGAAGTCCGGCTTATGCCGTTCGGGATCAGCGCCATCGCCACCGATCAGGATGTTCTTCCCGTTGCCTCCAACCAGCACGTCATTCCTCGCGCGACCCGAAACGCTTCATTTGCCGTTCGAGCCGCGCCCCGGAGGTAGCCGGGTTTAAAGAACCGGAACTCACGGGCGCGGCGCGACCCAACCGAACCAGAAAGGGCCCGGGAAGGAAAAAAGGCGCAAGCCACCGAGGAAAGA
>JANMLE010000978.1:0-5314 GCA_031372385.1 Planctomycetota bacterium
TGCGTGAGCAACTGCTCGGCCGAATGCGTGATGAACAACGGCGACCGCGGATCCGGAATCCGCCGTGCCGCCTCCGCCAAAATCCCCAGTTCCCGGTCCAGTTGCCGAATCGGCAACAACCCGGCGTCACTGACCACCGAGTCCCCGTCCAAACTCACCGTGACCTGCTGCCGACCGACCTCAAACAACTCCAACTGCTCGAAACAGACTGTTCCCTCCATGATCCGCCTCCCCTGCGATGCCAAGTGCTTCCGTCAAACACACTTGGTACGCTCATTCCGCCATGAGTGCTGGGAACGGTGCGCAATCCGGGTTAATTCGATGCGTGAGCAAGGGCGAGCGTAATAGGCGTTTCTCACGCTTACGCTTCGGGTTATTTGCTAAAAGTGAGTGCCATTGAAGCGACGCCGCCGGAGTTGCGGTGTTTGTCGCGTTCGCCGCGGTGTTCGTCACGTTCGCAAAGGGTCGTCCGTTGAGTGACTTGCGCCAACGCCTGAGCGTCTTCCGCAATTGCAGGCCGCATCCGGATGTGTCCCGATCAACACCGGACATGTTCAGGCTGAACGCGCGCGTCACCCTCGTCCTGCTCATCGGGATGATGTGGCCCCGCGTTCTTTCGGCCGATGAAGGGAATCCGATCGGTGGCGCGCTCGCACAGATCACGATCGCCGACTTGAAACGGCATTGTGGAACGCTCGCCAGCGACGCGCTGGAGGGACGCGAGGCCGGGGCGACTGGTGGCCAGGCCGCCGCCGCTTACCTGCGGACTGAACTGGCCAAGATCCACAGCATCACTGCCGCGGGCACGGCGGGTTGGGTCCAGGAATTCGGAGCCAACTATCGGAATTTGATCGCCGTCCTGCCCGGATCCGACCCCGTGCTGCGGCGCGAGATCATCCTAATTGGCGCGCACTACGACCATGTGGGGCGAGGCAATCAGACCAACAGCAACGGCCCCCTTGGCCAGATCCACAACGGGGCCGATGACAACGCCAGCGGAACGGCGGCGCTGTTGGAACTGGCGGATGCGTTCGCCTCGCTGAAGACCGCGCCGCGTCGCACGCTGGTGTTCGCTTTCTGGGACGCCGAGGAGGTGGGACTGTTGGGATCAACGCACTGGGTCTCCCGGCCGACGCATCCGTTGAAGGACGTTCGTCTGGTTGTGAACATCGACATGGTGGGGCGCATGCGCGAGGGAAAAGTGGTCGTCGTCGGCTGGCGTTCCGCGCCGGGATTGCGATCCCGGCTGGTTCGTCAGAATCCCCTCGGAGACCTCGTATTCCGGTTTGAACCGACAGTCATCGGCGACAGCGACCATCATCCGTTCTACGCGGCGGGCATCCCGACACTGCATCTGGATACGGGCAGACACGACGACTATCACCGGCCCACGGATGATGCCGACAAGCTGAATTACCAGGGCATCCGCCGGCTGGCCGAATTGGTGTTCACCGTCGTTCACGATGCCGCCAACGAGGCGGAGTTGCCGACGTTTCGGCGTGAGGCGCTCACTGAAAAGCCGCCCGCGTGGTTGTCCACGCATCCGCGGACGGTTAGTACGGCGCGGCTGGGTGTGGCCTTCGATCCGGTGCAGTTCGATCAAGACCGTGCTGTTGTCACCGAAGTCACACCGGGCTCCGCTGCGGCGCGAGGGGGAATCCGACCGGGTGATCGACTGCGGAAGTTGGCACATTGGGACGGCGGTCGAGTCGCGGATCTCAGGACCATCGTTCAAGTGGCGCGCAACCCGGTCGCAGTGCGTCTCGAACGGTCCGGGTCGCCGACTCCGGTTGAGCTGCAAGTGGAATTGTCCGGCGAACCGGTTCGCGTCGGGATCGCGTGGCAGAACGATGGCGCGATCCCCGAAGGCGTGGTGATCACGCAGGTGGTGGCGGAATCACCGGCGGATCGTGCCGGGCTGAAAGTGGGCGACGTGGTATTGCGAATGTCGGGCGCGGCGGTCGGCACCGATGACGAGTTTCGGCGTCGACTGCTGGGCGATTCCGGTCCGCTTCGATTGCAGGTCGAACGGAACGGACGCATCTCGAATGTCTCCGTCGAACTGTACGACCCGCCCCTCAAGCCGTAACCGGTGACGCGAACGGCCGTGAATTCACCGATGGTGAAGCGGGCGAGCATTCGATCCATACCTCCCGCGACGAAGGCACGTCGTTGAACCGCGTGGGCATCGCCCCGCGCGTGAGCGGTGATTCACGCTCAAAACTCGCGGGGCGATGCCCGCGCGGTGACAGGCCGCTCGCATGCGATTGGCAGCACTGTGGATTCCCACATCGACGGGCGGCAATCGAGCCGCTCCCCAAGTTTGCCGCAGCCAAGAAAATGTCAAGTTTTGCGCCAGCTCGACGATTGCGCATCGATCGTCCGCGCGACAGTATTCTGATCGTCACGATTCATCGCGCGGACTCCGCTTCGACTGTTGGAGCGAGCGACCGCTTTCCGACAAATGAGTCTGTCGTTGGCGATGTGGTGTCCTGCCCGGTCGGTTCACAAATGCGGTGAATTGGGGTGGAAAGCAAGATTGATTTCAGTTCCGAGCGAGTCTGGACAACCAGACCCGGTCGGGAGCAGCCCAATCAGGGGTGACCGGGCTGTGGCAGATTCTGCCGCGACAAGGTCAACGACTCATGTAACGATCCTTTCGCCGGTGTCGGTCGCAACGGGGGTGATTTCCCGATGGAAGTCCTCCAGCGCAAACTGCCGAAGTGTAGGGTCAAGCATGGTGCCTCGCTGAATTGGCCGAGACCGCGCCCGCTCCCATTGATTTGCAACTTGAAGTTCGCGTTCAGACGCTTCGTGGAGGAATTGTGCCTCGAAACACAAGACGGCCCCGGTTGAGTGTTCGTCTCGCCTCAACTGTCGCCGCATTGGCCACCAGTTGGTCCGCGACATCGTTTGGCCAGCAGCCCGGATTGGCTTCTCCACCCCCTGTCACCGCCGTCGGTCGGCAGGATGTCATCCAGGCCGCGTTGCGGCCCAGTGCCGGCGTGTTTCCGCGCACGGCGAACGCGGGCACCCGGACAACGAGTCCCGGTGCAGCGGCCACGGTTCAGACAGGTCCGGGCCCCGCCAACACCTTCGTTGCGGCACCGCCGGGCGAGCAGTTCCACGCGCAACTCGATTTGGCGATCGACGTCAGCAGCCGGCGGTTCCTGACGGCCAACGTCCATTCGCCGTGGCAGATCTTTCATGGACTGCTGGCGCTCAAGCATGACTTTCAACTCACGCTGGGAAACAACAAGGTCAACGCCATCCAGTGGATCGCCACCGGTGAACCGCGGTTCGACAACCAGCCGCTGCTGTTGAAGACACCCCACGGCGGCAAGTTTCATCCGTTCACCAGGCCGTACGCGTTCGAGGGTCACCCCGCGCAGTTCCTGGCCCTGTTGTCGCAGTCGGATCTGCCGGTCGGCTATGCCTTCAAGGTGGGGCCGGACCAGATCACGATCGGCGACATCATCAACAACACCAAAAAAGAAGTGAACAGCCGCGAAGAAGTCACCTGGGTCTTGTGGGCGTTGCAGCACTACCTCCAACCCGATGCCCAGTGGCTGAACCGGTTCAACGAACCGTGGAGTATCGAGCGATTGGTGCAGATCGAAACCGCCGCACCAGTTAATGGTGCCCCCTGCGGTGGAAACCATCGCCTGTTTGCCCTGACGCGGACCCGCGACAAACATCTGAAGCACGGCGGACAGTTGGTGGGAACTTGGGCGCAGGCGGATCACAAGATTCGCCAGCACATCGAGATCGCCCGCTCGCTGCAGAACTCTGATGGATCGTTCTCGGCGAAGTTCTATGAGGCGCCTGGATTTTCCACCGACCTCAACACGCGTTTTAATACGACCGGACACACGATGGAGTTCCTGTCGATCGCCTTGCCTAATGAGCGACTGCACGAACCGTGGGTTCGCAGTGCGGTCTTCACGCTGTGCAACGACCTGGTCGCGAATCGTCAGCGAAATATTGATTGCGGTCCGCTCTATCACACGCTGAATGCGCTGATCATCTACCGGGACCGAATCCGTTCGACCATACCCGCCGCGGTCGTGACCTCGGTTCCCCAGACCGTTCCACCCGTGGTGCCCGGCGCGAAACCCGAGGCGACTCCGTCGTCCGTACCGAACGCCGTCCCGGTGGTCGTGTCGAAACCTTCCAACTCAAAACCTGTTGAGGCGAAGCCGGTCTCCACGGAAAAGACGGTGCCCGCCGTGGACTCCAAGCCGCCGATGCCGACGGCCACGGGGACTCCGACACCACCCGCCAAGCCACAGCCCAGTGTGGAGGCATTGAATGAGTTGATGCTGGACGGTGAGGTCCGCGACAAACTGAACGCGCTGTCCGCACTCCGTTCACCGCCGGCGGCCGTTGCCCCCAATGCGGAGGCCCGCCCGCTGGATTCGACGGGGCAGCCCGTCCTGCAGCAGACGGACGCGCCCGTGTCGGCGCTCGCGCCGGAGAACCGGCCCGCATCGACGCCGTGAACGCGCGTCGTCGCGGCGAATTTGTTGCACCCGGATGATTCACAGCGTCGTAGCTGAGTTCGCAAGAACTCTGGTCGTGGTCCGCTGTTTCGCTGAATTCTTGCGAATTCAGCGACGAACAGCGCGGCTCTTTCCAGCGACATGAATGATCCGGGTCAACCCCGAGCCGACGGCGAAGGTCGGTGCGTCGGTGCCAACGGTTGCGTTCTCTCGAAATCCTTGTCGTCGACGAGTCGGCGAAATCGCGTACACTCGTCACCCGCGAGGATCGCAGCGCGAATTCTCCGACCAACGAAATCCAACTCGGGGATGCACGATGAAGAGCAACATCCTGGCACTGATCGCGGCCGTCATCGGAGGAATCGCGGGATACTTCGCGTTCGTCTGGATCTACAAGCAGGGGTTCTATGCCCTCGTGCTGCCCGGTGGACTGGTTGGCATTGCCGCCAGCCAGTTCAAGAGTAAGTCGGTCGCGGTCTGTGTCGTCTGCGGAGTGTTGGCGTTGGCGGTTGGACTGTTTGCCGAGTGGAAGCTGCGTCCCTTCATCAGGGACGACAGCCTGGGCTACTTCCTGACGCACCTGCACCAATGCCAGGGGATCACGCTGATCATGATTGTGGCGGGCGTGGCGCTCGGCTTTTGGCTGCCGTTCAGTCATCGCAACGACGGGTCCGGCCGGTGACGGTCGACCTCTCGGTGAGCGGCAAGAGTTAGCTTCCCCGCCACTGGGCTTGTCCCAGTGTTATACCTCGCGCGGCCCGGTATGCGCCATTTGCCGTCCGAGCCGCGCCCGTGAGGAAGCGGGATCTACA
>JANMLE010000989.1:0-2236 GCA_031372385.1 Planctomycetota bacterium
TTCGAACTCTTGCCGGCCTCCGCAGCCTCCGCCTCCTGTTGCAGCACGCCGGCCAGCGACAACCCGCACAACCCCAGGCTGCCCACCTGCAAAAAGTCTCGCCGCGACGTGCCGTTGCAGAGCCGCGAGCGATCCGAGGAAGAGAAGACGTCAAACATGGTTGGTTCCATATGCATTGGTGTACCGATGATGGCTGAAGCAATCCTGTTGGGAAGATCGACGACTATTGAGCCGGTTCGGTCTCAGTGGGCTCAGATCCTGGAGTAGTCAGACGGTGCGACTTCGTCAGCAGGCTTGTGATGATGGAGGTCACTTGAGGCAACCGCAAAACCTCTCCAACTTTATTGGAAAACTCTTCGTCAGTTGTTGCGAACCATGGATTCGGCTTGTTGACCAATTCCACTTGGTCAAGTGTTTGGTCCATCGCTCTCATCATCTCTTGTGCCACCCCAAGCGGGTAACGACTAGGCTGTCCTTTCTTGACCACCTTTTCGACGGTAATCGTGGGCCTAAGGAACGACGGCAATGGCTCTGGCGGAACGATCAATGCCGGGTACTCAACCGCGGCGCGATGACGAACCTTGAACAGGATCGATGTGAAATCGAGCGTGGGTGCGGTTAGCTCAAAACTGAGGAGCACCTCTTCCGATGATGCCATTGTGCGGAGGACGTTGGCCTTCAGGAAACCTTTGGTACGCTCCTCAAGCCGCTGAGCCTGATACTCAAGGATTTCGCTGGGGAGCGCGGCCGTTGCCGTGTCCACAACTTCGGGCCACATGTCGCGAATGAAGGTGCTCATGCTAAGTCCCTCTCAATTCAGTCGGAGTGTAAAGAGGAGCGGGAGATGGTCGGAGAAGTTCTTCTTGTCTGGCCGTCCTCGCTCGTTGACAAGCGATTGAATGCCTGCGGAAGTCGGAATCAGCGGATCGTCTTCAAAGTACGGGAGGACATCTTTTCGAAGCAGCACCTGGTCAAACAAGTTCCAATCATACGACAAATGACTCGAACGCCGGGAGTAGTACGTGCCCGGTGGACCTGCGGTGCGATCTCCGAAAAGGCCCCACATCGGATTGTAGAAAAACGGAAACTCCTGCGTCACCACTGTTCGATGGCCCCGCCGAACTGAGTCCTGCGTCATCATGCCATGGAACGCGCCCGCCTCAACGAGTCCTCTCTCGAAAGGATTCATGTTGAAGTCACCACAAAGTACCGTCCGCCCATGCCCGCGTCGTGCTTCGATCTGTCGCAACCGATAGGAAACCTCCCGAGCCAAAGCGGTTTGATCGTCGCTTTCCATAAACATCTTGCTGCCCAAATGAACAAATGCCCACAGGAACTCCATCCCACCAAACGTCGCGCAGCGAATACTCATCATCCCGGTCAGGTCCAAGTCCACTTCGCGAAATTGATCACCGCCGAATCCAGAGACGACCACCAATCTTGAGGGTCGGGCATCCGGGACGAAGAAGCGGCGGTCGGACGATGACTGAATTGCGTCCTTAACAAACTCGGGGGATTCTTGACACTCAGCGAGCACTACGACATCGACGGAATGTTCTCGAACAAGCTCTCCCACCAGATTGAGCAGCGGTCGCTGGCGGATGTTCCAGAACAGTGTTTTCAACATCGCTGCAGTGTGCCCTTGTAGAAGTGCGTTTCTCGCTTGTCATTGAGTCAAGAAGACGGACGCAGTCAGTGGTTGAACGAGAATTCCTTGGAATTCAACAGCGCCCACAACAGGTCTCGGAAGACGTCTTCGCGTGGTCCGCCTTGGTTCAGTTGGCTGGTGACGGCGTTGGTCTCGGTCTGGTTGGGTTTGCGGGACAGGGTCGTCAGGAACAGTCGATCGATGGCGGTGGCGTTGTCCGGGGTGGACTTGAGCATCTCGGCCAAGTAGCCGTTGCCCGCCTCGATTTTGCGGGACATCGTGTCGCCGTTTTGCAGGTGCAGCAACTGCGACATCGTCACGTCACCCAGCCGTTCGCAGGCGCAGGCGGTCACCCGGTCGGAGCGGCCGAACAGGCGCAGGAAGTAGGAATCGAGTCCGGGGTCGGGAAGCTGCTGGGCGCGGATTCCCTCGGGATAGCCGGGGAATTGGTCCGGGATCGCCGTGACTTGGCTGAGGGCATCGAGCAACAGTTCGGCCGGCAGACGTCGTGCGTAGTAGTGCGAGTAGAACTTGGTGTCGGCTTCGTTCTCGGGGAGCGTGGCGGAACTCAATTGGTACGAGCGTGAG
>JANMLE010001026.1:0-1510 GCA_031372385.1 Planctomycetota bacterium
GTCGACCTGCGGCAGTGATGACAGCCAGTTGAGAATCTGCTGATGCTGCGCGAGGATGAACGAGAACAACGACCCCTTCACCGAGTTCGCCTTGCGGCTGAGGAACCGGTACTTGTCCTCACCGCGATACGGATTGTGCGGGGCGAACACGATGAAGCCCCGCTCGGCCAGCTTCGCGGCGTAATCGTGGTACGCCTTCTCGTTCCCTTCGATGACGGTTTTCTGAACGCCGTTGCGTCCGTGCTGACAGACGACCACCGGCCGCTGTTCACCCGGCTTCAGGTCTTTGGGCAGCAGCAGCACGCCCCAGGCGAAGACGTCCGGGAAGACATCGAGCACGACTTCGTAACCGACCCATTTTTCGCGATCGTATATCTTGCGAGTCTGGGGATTGGCGGCCTGCAATCGTTCGTCGAAGCTGCCCAGCACTTCGTCGCGCAGGTGGTCGCGATACTTGTCGGTGGCTTCGACGAAAGCCTCGGCCGAGCGCGGCTGCGACATCGTCTCGATGGGAAAGTATTTCGCACGGGTGTGATCGGACTCACGCACCAGCCGTTGAACGAACCGCTCGAGTTCGAGCACTTGGCGATGCTGACGCTCCGCGGCGTCGGGCTTGTGGTCGGCCGGCCGGGCGGGTGACGCGACGGATGTTGTCAGCGAACCGGACACGCCGAGTGACTTGAGGACTTGCACTGCGGCCTGGCTGCCGAATGGTTCAACCGGCTGATTGGGCTTCGCGGGATTCGAAAGCAGCGTCCGTTCCTGGAAGCCGCCGGGGACGAGTTGATTGATCCGCTGGAATTCCCCTTTGACCGAATCAAAGGTCGGCGTGGCGATGCGACCTGCCGCGGCCCCGCCGCGCCGTCCCTGTTGCACGGGAGGTGGTCCGTCGACGCGCGGCGAATTGCTGTACTCCACGATCAACGAGCGCGGGGCGACCATTGCTCCCAGTTCGGCGTCACCGAACTCGCGCGTCAACGCCCAGACATGCCGGTAGATCGGTTCCTCCCACGGCCGCAGTCGCGCGTCGAAGTATCCGCTCACCAGGCAGCCTTTCAGCCGCGTGTCGACCGCGGCCGAATACAGGGCGATCAAACCCCCCTCACCATAACCGGCGACGGCGACTTTCGCGCTCTGGCCATGCCGGGCTTCGATCCAGTCCGCGGCGGCCAAGACCTTCTGCACTTCGAACCCAATGATGTGCCGCCCCATGTGGTACGCCTGCCGCCAGATCCATTCCCGATGCGGCTGGTTGGTGAAGGCGACCTTGTCATTGCCCGACCAGCGATCGGTCCGGTCGATCAGCACGGGGATCAGCACTTGGACCCGGGCCGAAACGAGATCCCAGACAAACTTCTGAAACGGGTTAAGCACCAAGTCCTCGGGCGTCTGACCGGCATCGGGCAGGACGATGACATGCGCGACGGGGGACTGGATCGGTTCGATCAGCAACCCTTCGGCCGTCACGCCATCCAGCACGGTCCAGCGCACGCGGAAGACCCGGCCGTTG
>JANMLE010001040.1:0-2809 GCA_031372385.1 Planctomycetota bacterium
ATGGACCTCCCTGTGGCCATTCCGGAAGTCGGCCAAGACTTCGTCGTCGAAGCCTCCATCATGCAGATGCGCCCGATCAAGCACCGCAAGTCCAATGACATGCCCGTCGACGAGTTTGAGCCCGAGGACGATGTCGTCCCGCTGGCCTCGGACAGTTTCTGATCGCGCGGTCGCCGGACCGCGATTCCCACGATCGCCAGTCCATTCTTCGTTTAACCCGGAGCCAACGGCGACGGAGTGGGTCGTTCGACACCCGAGTCTCGTGGTTGTTCGTCGCGAAGGCTCGCACACGACACCGTCGCCGCTGGCTCCGCGTGAAACGAGGTTGGCACAGCCCCTCAATTCACTCCGTGCTCTGTTGCGGCTCCCGATCTTCTCGCTCATCATGCCCGCGGTCGTTGGCTGACACGATTCACCCTTCCCGCAGTTGAATTCCGATGAGCACTTCCATTCGCGACCAGATCGAATCGTTGCGCGCCGCGATTCGGCGGCATGATGCCCTGTACTACGTGCAGGCCACGCCCGAGATTTCGGATCTCGACTACGACAGGCTGATGCGGTCGCTGCAGGATCTCGAAGCCAAACATCCCGAGTTCGACTCGGATGAAAGCCCGACGCGCAAAGTGGGCGGCGCCCCGATCGCCGGCTTCGTCACGGTCGAGCACCGCGTCCCGATGCTGTCGATCGACAATGTCTACAACGAAGCCGAATTGGCGGAGTTTGGGCAGCGGGTCGCGAAGCTGCTTGACGGACGGCCGTGTGAATGGCTGGTCGAATACAAGGTCGACGGTGTCGCGCTCTCGTTGATCTACGAAGGTGGCAGGCTGGTTCGAGCCGTGACGCGCGGTGACGGCCGCCGCGGCGACGATGTCACCCACAACGCGCGGACGATGCGCGGCGTGCCGTTGCAACTCGAACAACTGACGCCGACGGCCGCTCATACGCCGCACAAGTCCAACGCACGAGGCAAACTGTTCGACGAGACGGACGCCGAGGCCATTCCGTCGGTGCTCGAGGTTCGTGGGGAGGCGTACATCTCTAACAGCGACTTCGCGCAACTGCAACTCGCGTCCGTCGAGCGCGGTGAAGAGCCGCTCAAGAACTCGCGCAACGCCACGGCGGGAGCCATCAAGCTGCTCGACCCTTCCCAGTGCGCCGAGCGACGTCTGCGGTTCTTCGCCCACAGCGTCGGCAGCCTCGAAGGGGCAAGCTTCCAGACTCACGGCGAGTATCTGAAACGGATCGAACAGTTGGGAATTCCCTCCGTTCCCCGGACCGCCGTCCTGCCAAGCTTCGAAGCGGCCGTCGAATACTGCCAGACTCTGATGCAGGACATCCACACGCTCGACTTCGAAGTCGACGGCCTGGTGCTGAAGGTGAACGACTTTGCGCTGCGTCAGGAACTCGGTTCGACCAGCAAGGCTCCGCGCTGGGTCGTGGCGTTCAAGTGGGAGAAGTACGAAGCCGAAACGCGCGTGGCGGACATCACCGTTCAAGTCGGCAAGACCGGCACGCTGACACCGGTGGCTGCGTTGGAACCGGTCGAGATCGCTGGCACCACCGTCTCGCGCGCCAGTCTGCACAACAGGGACGAAATCGAGCGGCTGGGCGTGCAGATCGGCGACTGGGTGATCGTCGAAAAGGCGGGCAAGATCATTCCGCATGTCGTCCGCGTGGAAGCTCACCGCCGCGACGGAACCCAACAACCCTTCCAGTTCCCGACGGAGTGTCCCGAATGTCACACCGCTGTCGGGCAGGACGAGGGGGGCGTGTACATCCGCTGCCCGAATCCCAACTGCCCGGCTCAACTGCGCGAGGCCCTGCGGTACTTCGCCTCGCGGGCCGCGATGGATATTGAGGGACTCGGCATCAAGCTGATCGAGCAACTGACCGAAGCGAAGCTCCTCACCAGCTTCGCCGACGTCTACCGCCTGGCCGGGCGGCGCGAAGAACTTCTCAAGCTGGAACGGCTGGGCGAGAAGTCCATCGACAACCTGCTCGCCGGGATTGAAGCGTCGCGGCAACAACCGTTGTGGCGGTTGCTGACGGCGATCAATCTGCGGCATGTTGGCGTGAGGACGTCGCAACTGTTGGCGAACCGGTTCGGCTCGATGGATGCTCTCGCCGCCGCGAGTGAGACCGAACTGGCGGAGGTCGAGGAGATCGGCGACGTCATCGCCAAGTCGGTGCATGCATTTTTTGCCAGCGACTACGGGAGAAAGATCGTCGCCGATCTGAAGGAACTGGGACTGAACATGGGGAGTGTCGCCGATGCCGAAGCCGCCGCGGCACGACAGACGCAGGGGTTGCTCTCGGGCCAGACGCTGGTGGTCACGGGGACATTGCTGCGATTCAAACGCGACGCGATGCACGCGCTGATTCAGAAACACGGAGGACGCCCCGCCGGCAGCGTGTCGAAGAACACGGACTTCCTCATCGCGGGAACAGAAGCCGGCAGCAAGCTCGCCAAAGCCGAATCGCTCGGCGTCAAGGTTCTGAGCGAGGACGAGTTTCTGGCAATGGTCGGCGAAGGGTAGTACAGGGCTGTTGAATATGCCGTAGCACGGACGCCTCGTCCGTGCGTTTCGAGTTGGCAATCGCTCGGGCGCGGCGTGCGAGGGCCGTCTCCAACGCGACGCCAAACTAGGCCGACAGCGTCACCCTTGCCATTAGTGGCTGAAAACCGACAGGCATTCTTCAGCCCGGAGGGCGGCAGATCGTAGCCCACGGCGCAAGCCGTGGGGACATGGCCGCAGTCTCAATCAGCCCGGAGGGCGACACATCGAATTACGTTCGAGTCCCAATGAAG
>JANMLE010001055.1:0-1718 GCA_031372385.1 Planctomycetota bacterium
GCTTTCCGCTCGCCGCGCGACGAGTCCCACCAACTCGGCCTCAGCCAAACCCGACAACGTCAACGCATGCAGCCGCCCGAAGCGCCCGAGGCCGACAACACCAATCCTGACCGGCTGCTCAATGCGAGTCATGCGTCACCATTCAACAGAAACAAGGCCACGGACAATTCACGCCAGAAAGATACAGTCCGGTCGATCGAAAACGGAGCTTGCGAAGGGACATGAACGCCCGACCCCAATTCAACGCTTTCCGGTTTGAGATGCACGCTCTGTCGCGAACTCTCAGAGCTTGTGAGTCTTTGTGGCGTGGGTTTCAACCCACGCGAGATGTCGTACCGCGTCGGCTAAAGCCAACGCTACATCTTGAGGCGGACCGCCATTGGATTTGAAAGATTCACACGCTCTCAGCTCTCACCTTCGGCGGATGGCGATCACGCCGATCAACGGTGGGCATGAGCATCAACTCATCTCGACCGCCCGACGGCGGTTTTCGTGCCTGACCAACTGGCCGCAGGCCGCGGCGATGTCCCGGCCGAGCGAATACCGCATGGTCGTGGCAATGCCGGCCTGTTTGAGCTGTGACGCAAACGCTTCGCGGGTCGCGCGATCGCTCCCCCGCAGGTGTGGCGACTCTTCAATCGGGTTGTACGGGATCAGATTGACATGCACGCGCAGCCCGGACAGCCACGCGATCAACTCGCGGGCATCGGCGTGCGAGTCGTTCCGGCCCGCCAGCATCAGATACTCGATCATCAACGGTGACGGCGACATCGCGTTGACCTCGCGCACAGTCTCGCGAAGACGGTCCAGCGGGTATAGCCGGGCGAGTGGGATCAACTGCTCGCGGACCTCCTGCCGAACGCTGTGCAGGCTGAGCGCCAGATTGACCTTTGGAAACCGTTCGGCACACCGCACCATCGCGTCCGCCACGCCGACGGTCGAGACGAGCAGCTTCGTCGGTGGATGGCAGAACAGGTCGGGAGCCATCAGAGCCTCCAGCGTCTGGTACAGATTCTCCTCGTTGTGAAACGGCTCGCCCATCCCCATGAAGACGATGTTCCGCACCGACCGTTTCTCGGCGGCCAACAACTGCCCGGCGATGAGCACCTGATCAAGGATCTCCGCCGCGGAAAGATTGCGGGCGATCCCCATCTTGCCCGTGGCGCAGAAGTCACACGCCGCCGCACACCCCACCTGAACCGACACACACAGCGCGGTCCGCCCGGATGCGACGCGCAGAATCACCGACTCAATCAACATCCCGCCGGCCGTCCTCAACAGCAGTTTGCTCGCCCCGTCCACCGCCGAGTCGCTGCGGTGAAACATCTCCAACGAATGGACCGCCACACGATCCGCCGCCGGAAAGCGGCCCAACGCGACCTCATCGGCAACAAAATGCTTGAGCAGATCATTCCGCAACCGCCGCACACAATTCGGGTCCATCCTCAGCTCCCGACGGAGTGATTCAAAGCCGGCTCGATCAAAAAGACTGACTCGTGGGGACATGGTCGCGGGAGTCTACCAAAGCGGTGATCAGCGAGAGCGGTCCGCCGAAAAACCAGCAGCGCGGTCTTCGGCAAAGCCACGCAGGATGGCACTGGCGTCCGATGCTACCCAGTGGTCCGCGGCGCGTCTGAGTGTTCCTGCGAGATCCCATCCAGGTGGGGCGAGTCCGAAGCTGGCGGTGTCCCACAGGTGCCGACCGAACCGAGCCACTT
>JANMLE010000825.1:0-4369 GCA_031372385.1 Planctomycetota bacterium
AGGAAGTCGGGCGAACACAACGCCGCGCGGTAGGCCCAGCGCATCGCGGTTTCGAAGCAGTCGCCCGCCCTCAAACGATCGTCGACTGTCGCCACGTAGGCTCGGCGCACCTCGGCATCGACCGGCCGCCGAAACGCCTTCGGCAGGAAGCTGGCGAGCAACCGGTCCGCGTCGACCAGCGGTTGCTCACTGTGGACGGTCCAGATTCCCGAGACCTTATCGGGCTCGTTCTTGCCTGCACCAACTTCGCGCCGAACCGGTGTCCGTTTGGGGGCGCGGACATTCGGATGCTCGGCCGGTTTGAATTCGACCAGCGGCAGGTCGCCGAACAACTGCCGATGGCTGACGGGCGGCCAGACGTCGTGCAGCGGTCCCTCAATGTCGAACCAGTCGCAGGTGATGCCCGGACCGGTGAAGGCCATCGCGCGGCCCTTGCGACTGTAGTTGACAGCCGGCGCTAGTGACGCCGCGTTGAAGCCGATCGTCTCTTTGAAGTTCAGCCACTGGACGAGTTCGTGTTGCTGCTCGGTCATCGACGGCGCGTCGTAGTAGCCGAGAACGAAACTCGGATGCCCGCCGCCGCGACCGTCGCCGCTCAACTGCACGACCGACAACCGCGCCGCCTCGGTGCCGCGTCCCGGCAGCACCTTCCCCTTGTCCCATTGAAAGCTCCACAGCGACGTGTGCATCCGATAGCGGCCGGGATAGAGCGCGACGAACTCGATGAAGTACGGATGGAACGATTCGTCCTCGTGCCGGAACAAACCGACACTCGCCCCGTTGCGGAACGAACCCATCCGCTCGTGGGCCCCCTGGTCGATGTGGTTCTGTTCGCCGGCCGGCGGGAAGTCGGGATCGGGTTGCTTGTTCTTCAGCAGCACGCCATCGCCGTTCATCAGGACGTGCGCGACGAAGCCGGCGGGATTCGCCAGTGAGATCCGCTGCTTCGTCACCGTCGGCGGCAACGGCTGAGTGGCGATGGCCATATCGAGTGTTCGATCGGCCGCTTCGACGTACTTCGCCAGGTTGACGTGCGAGATGTCGAGCGCATCGCTGTTCTTGTCGAAGCCGTGGGCCGATCCGTCGACCGGCAGATCCCCCTGAAGCGGGATGCCCGGCATCTGGAGCAGGTCGCGGACGGTGTTCTCGTACTCGGCCCGCGTCATCCGTCGCACACCTGTTCGGCCCTCACCGGCGAGCGTCGCCTGCTCGGCCTTGATGAGCGATTGTTTCAGCAGTTTCACGGCGGCGGCGGTCTCAGTGGCGGGGGGCCGCGGCTTCTGTTTGGGCGGCATCTCGCCCGATTCGATCCGGTCATGAATCTTGACCCAGCGCGCGAAGTCTTCGGCGTTGGAACCCTCCAGCTTCAACGCCGACAGATCCAGCCCGCCTTGCTTTGCCTGCGAGTCGTGGCATTCAAAGCAGTACGTTTGGAAGAACTCGACCGGCTCACCCGGCGCGGCATGCACAGCGGCGGCAACGAGGAGCAGGAACGATGCGATGCAGGTGCGAACAAACATGCGGTGGGACATTTCTCGTCTTTCGGCGGACTGTACGATGCGTCGCTAAAGGGTTGTGCATTTGTTGCGTCCGAGAGTTCGTCATGAATTCATCGGTGTTCATCTTTCTGCCTCTCTCTTTCTGTCTCCCTGCCTTGCCGGTACAGAAAGAAGCAGACAGAAAAAGAGAGGCAGAAAGATCATTGAGTCTCGTCGGCCGCTTTCGGACGGAAGAAATGCACAACTCCTAAGTCTCACTCAAGTCATCCAGATTGGGAAGCGATTGGAGCAGTTCCTGCAACAGCGCCTGGGTTCCGTGCCGCTGGGTCCAGAGGTTGACGTACTCCCAGTCCAAGCGTGATCGATTCACCGCGAGGATGCTGACCACGTCATCCAGATCCTTGCGGCGCTGCCACCGCAGTTTTTGGATCACGACATCTTCCGCAGTGGGAATCCAGGCAGCCCGGTTGATTTCAGCCAGCAGAATCCGGTGCCGCCGCCGAAACCGCTCGCAATGATGCTCGTCTTGGTTGTTGAGGCGAAAGAGTTCGATCTGAAAATCCGTCGGTAGAAACGTGACGACGTTTCTGAATGAACCCGTAAAGCCTTCTATCTGCAATTGCGGATCGAGGCGAAAGTCGGGGCCGAGTTGTCCCATGAGCTCATGAAGTTGATCCCCCTTCCACGCCACGACCAAGTCCGCATCGTTGGTTGATCGCCCGACTCCATAGGCGTTGGCCGAGAACGCGCCGACCACCATGTATTCGACATTGGCCGCTTCGAGGGCGTCGATCACGGCGGCAATCGCTTCGACACTATTCATCGCCCGCTCCGGTATCGGGCTCATCGACATTGCGATAGATCCCCGCGTCGTCGATTCGGCGCGCGATGGCCAGGCGGCGGCGCAATTCCTTCTCGACCCGCTCCTCATCGAAGTCCGGAAACTGGGCGCGAATCCCGCTGCGCATGATCTGGCAGTTCAAGTCGAACAGTCGGGCGCCGTCGAGCATCTTCTGATCCATCGGGGTCTGACGGGCGCGGCGGATCTTGTCGATGAAGATCGCGTCCATCAGTGCCTTTGACGGGGACGCATCCGGGTTGGTTGGGGTTGGGTCCATGTGTGTGTCTCCAAGATGCGACATCTCACGCCATTTCCAATCCGCGGAACGTGCCCTTGCCGGTTGAGAACTCGTCGACGCCGATGCCGAGTCGTTGCAGCATCGAGACGAACAGGTTTGTCAGCGGGTAGTTGTTCACTGGGTCGAAGGCCAGGTGCTGGCCGTGCTTGAAGCCGCCGCCGGCCAGCAGCGCGGGGAGGTTGACGTTCGAGTGCGAGTTCGCGCTCCCCATGCAGGTGCCGTACAGGACCATCGTCCGGTCCAGCAGTGTCTGGCCCTCCTCTTTGGTCTCCCTGAGCGACGTGAGGAAACTGCCGATCGCCTCGAACTGGCGTTCTTCGTGACCGCGCAGCTCGGTGAGTACTTCCGGTCGGTTGCCGTGGTGCGTGATGTTGTGAATGACGGTCGTGTCGACGAACAGCGAGATCAGCCGCGACGAATCGGTCTCCAGCGCCAGCTTGATGACGTCGAACGTCAGCCGCGTCTTCTGGACGAAGGCTTTCGCATCGTCGATGTCTTCGGGGGGCTTGGCATCGACCTTCGGCTTCGGCTTGTGCTCCCACGATTCCGAACTTTCCAGCCGCTGTTCGAGATCGCGGACCGCGGTCAGGTATTGGTCCATGCGCCGCTGATCGGCCGGGCCCAGCGAGCGGTTCAGCCGCTTCGATTGGTCGCCGACGAAGTCGAGCATGCTGCGGCCCTGCTTGAGGGCTTCGACATTGGCCGCGACTTCCTGCGGATTCCCCTGCACGAACAGCTTCTGAAACAGCTTCTTCGGACTCCGTTCGGCGGAGATCGGCGCCCCGCTGCGCGTGAAGCTCAGCGTCTGCCCCCCTTCGCTGCTCATCGCCAGCACGAGCGACGGATACCGTGTCCGATTGCCGATCAACTCGGCCGCGTACTGGTCGAGCGACACCCAATTGCGGAAGCCGCCGCGTTCCGGATGCGGAGTGCCGGTGAGAAAACACTTCTCGGCCGAATGCGCGCCGGTGACTCCCGGATGACTGGTTCCCGAGAAGACCGTGAAGTCATTGCGGAACGCCGCCAGCTTGTCGAGGTACGGCGTCAGTTCGTAATCGCGGCCGGACTTCTCGGGAAAGAAGAACTGCGGCAGGATTCCCATGTTCGTTTCGATGGCGACCATCCGCCGCGGCAACTCAGCGTGGGCCTGGGCTCCGAACGCCGGCCGCATCGCATCGAGAAACGGCAGCGCCAGCGCGACTCCGGTGCCGCGCAGGAAGGCGCGCCGGGATAACACGGTGCCGCCGTGGGGTGATCTTCGCATGGGAGAGTTCCTTTCGACCGAGTGCTTCGTCAGGCTTCAAATCGGGGGTGACGTTACTGTCGGCCGGGCGCCCCGCCGACCGGACGTCCCGTCGGCGGAGCGACGGGACTACAGTAGTCGCGACGGGACGACGTTCAATTTCTGGTGATGAATTCGTCCAGGTTCAGGATCACATTTCCGACTGCGGTGAGTGCCGCCAGTTCCGCCGTGTCCAGTCCGGCCGGCACGGGGCCGATTGGATCGGTGGCGAGTTTAACGGCTTCGTCCGCATGCGAGGCATAGTACGCGCGGCGGCTTTCGTAGAGTCTGGCCAGCACCGCGACTTCATTCGAACGGGCCGGGCGGACCAGTGCGAGTTCCAGTCCCTTCGCGAGCCGGTCTTCAAGTTTTGGACCCGCTTCCCTGACCATGCGCCGCGCCAGCGCTTGCGCGGTTTCGACGAACGCGGGATCATTCAGCGTGACCAG
>JANMLE010000826.1:0-3729 GCA_031372385.1 Planctomycetota bacterium
TTTATGAAGAGGGTGTGCGACTGCAACGTTTGCTGAGCGAATGGGGTGAGGCCGTCGTTCCCTTCTACGTCACCGAGCGGCTGTTGCTGGACGTGGGGGGACAGGTCGAATCGTCATTCTCTGTGCGCTTTCCGGCACAGTTGCCCGAGGCGGTGGCCGCTGCACGGGAGCGGCTCAAGCTGAGCGGGTTCCGTGTTCCATCCGCGGAAGCCAAGGCCCGGTACGCCTGGGTGCGTGACGTGCTGACCGGGGTGTTGGTCACTCCACCCCAACGGTCCGTCACGCGCAGCGATCAGCTTGACCAATGGTTCACTCACAAAGTCTGGGGTCTGGTGGCCTTCGCGGTCATCATGTTTGCGGTGTTTCAGTCGATTTCGACGATCGCGTCCCCATTGATGCAGCTCTGCGAAACCGGGCAACAGGCGATCGGCGCGTGGGTCGGCTCGCTGATGAGTCCGGGACCGTTTCGCAGTCTGGTAGTCGACGGAGTGATCGGCGGCGTCGGCGGGATTCTCGTCTTCCTTCCCCAGATCTGTTTCCTGTTTCTGTTCATCGCCCTGCTGGAGGATTGCGGCTACATGGCACGGGCCGCCTTTCTGATGGACAAGCTGATGACCAAGGTCGGATTGAGCGGCAAGTCGTTCGTGCCGCTGATGTCGTCGTTCGCCTGTGCCATCCCCGGCATCATGGCCACGCGCACAATCGAGAACCGCCGCGACCGGATGGTGACGATCCTCGTCGCCCCGCTCATGAGTTGCTCGGCTCGGTTTCCCGTCTACACGCTGATGATCGTGGCGTTCTTTCCCGACATCACCTGGGTGGGCGGTTGGATCACCCTGCGCGGCGTGCTGATCTTCGTCATGACTTTCTTCGGCGCCGCGGTGGCGATCCCGGTGGCGTGGCTGTTCAAGAAGACGCTGTTTCGCGGTGAGACTCCTCCGTTCGTCATGGAGCTTCCCAGTTACAAGTGGCCGTCGGTGCATATCGTGCTTGCGCGGGTCTATGACCGGGCCAAGGCGTTTGTGGTGCGCGCGGGGACACTGATCTTCGCCACATCGATCCTCGTCTGGACCGCCAGCTACTTCCCCGGAGACCATTCGGAGCAGCACCGGGTACAGGAGGAGATTCTGCAGACCCGCTCGCGGCTGAAAGCAGACCTGTCCGACCGGGATCGGCTGGTGGACCGGAAGTCGAAGTTCGCCGCCGGTGATGAGTCCGACGATCTTGCCAAGGTGGAGACAGAACTGGCGGACGTCGAACGGCGGCTGGAACCGTTGAACACTCTGGTGGCAAAGCAGAACGCCATCGCGGAGCAGTTGCTCGAATCGAGTTTTCTGGGGCACTTCGGCAAGACGATCGAGCCGGCGGTCCGTCCGCTGGGCTGGGACTGGCGGATCGGTGTCGGCGTGCTGGCCTCGTTCCCCGCGCGGGAAGTGATCGTGTCGACGCTCGGGACGATCTACAGCCTGGGGGGCGATGTCGATGAGTCAGACACCGGGCTGCAACAGGCCCTGCGCGACTCGAAGTGGCCGGACGGTCGACCGGTCTATTCCATCCCGGTGGCCCTGTCGATCATGGTCTTCTTCGCCCTGTGCGCGCAGTGTGTTTCCACGCTGATGGTCATCCGCAGGGAGACGAACAGTTGGGGCTGGTCGCTGTTCACGTTCACGTACATGACCGTGCTGGCGTATGTCGCGGCGTTTGCCGCATATCAGTTGGCAGTGTGGATGATGGCGTAGGATGGGTTCCAAACGCTTTCAACCTTGTCCACCTTTCTGGGGGCGGCTTCGTCAACACGGACAGGTAAAAAACCTCTCCGACGTTCGAGTCCCAACGAAAAAAGGTGGCGGCTCCGCGAAGGAATCCGTCACCTCTCAGAAGTCTCATCAAAGTTGCGGGTGACAACCGTTGGTGTGCGGTCATCGCTGAGTGTTCGGGAGACGTGTCTGGGGGAGCGGAGGCCTCCCCCAGACATTGCCTCACGTTCCGTGGCCCATCGCGATCATGACGTTCAAGTCATCGTGCCGGGCAACGGTCACTCCATCATTCAAACTACCGGCAGCAGGCAGCCGGAGCGGCACAGGTCGGACCACAAGCAGCCGGGGCGGCGCAGGTCGGAGCGCAAGCGGCCGGAGCGGCACAGGTCGGGGCGCAACCCGAATTGCAGCCACGGGACTTGCAGCACTTGAACTTCGGGAAGCTGAACTTGGGCAGCTTGAAGCAGTGCGACTTCTTGCCGCAGCCCGAGTTGCAGCCCGAGTTGCAACCCGTGTTGCAGCCCGAGTTGCAGCAGGCAGCCGGAGCGGCACAGGTCGGAGCACAGGCAGCCGGAGCGGCACAGGCCGGAGCACACGCGGCGGGGGCCGCACAGGTGGGAGCACAAGCGGCGGGAGCCGCACAGCTCGGGGCGGGGGCACAGCAGGATGGCGCGGGGGCGCAACCACAGTTGCCATGACGATTGAACAGGCCAGCGTCGGCACTGTTGATGCTGGCGAAACAAACCAGCGCGGCGGAAATCCAAACGTACTTCATCGCAATTCTCCTACACAATCGGGGCCGGAACGTGAGTGACTGCCGAGGTCCTTGACCGCACACCTTGTTCGGTGGCCTCGACTCGTCGATTGACGCATGATTGCATCACTGCTGTAAGTTTTCGGCCACGGCAACTTGTGCCGCTCAGGCAAACCCTTCCGATTTGAAAAGCGGGGCAGACTGTGGGACAACTTTCCGGCTGTGCCGGCTTTGCGGGGGCTGGCTGAACGAACGCGGTGACGACACCCTGAATCACGCTGATCGCGCGACGCAGAAGAGCCCCTCAGAACCTCTCACCTTCACAAGATCCCTGTAATCGGCGATCAAGAACAACCGAATTGACCAGCTCAACCGTGATCTCCGTGCTGCTCGTTTCCACCGGCATCGTTTTGGCGTGGGGAATACTCGTCCACAGAGCCCGATGGCTCAAATACACAACGCTGATCCCGGCAGGACGGTGGGCTTGCGCGGCGGCGGTGCTGTGGTCGCTGACGTGGTCTTTGGATCACGTGTTGCGATTGCTGTCACGGTCGGCGGCCGATCACCTGTGGTACGCCGCCGCGGTGGTCGCGCTCTGTCCGGCGATCGCGGTGCTCGGCTCCCGACGGCCCGGAACCAGAGTCTGGACTTGGTTCATCCTGATTCCGATGCTGTTCGCACTCGGGTGGCCGGTGATCACGCTGTGGATTCAGGGAAGCGATGTGCGCGGCCTGCAACTGGAGTCTCCGCAACTGGCGGGATACCTGCTGGTGTTGGTCATGGGTGCCGGAAACTATTTTGGAACACGCCACACTCTGGCGGGTTTGTTGTACGTCGCCGCCAACACGCTGCTGGTGCTGTCGAGTTCCTCGGCGTGTCCCGCCTGGCTGGCCGACCGTTGGTGGTCGCGATTGCTGGCGACGGGAGGCATGGCGTTGGCCGTAATGATCGCCGGCCGGTCGGCGTCGCGAACGGCGGCCGGACTGAACCGGTTCGACCGACTGTGGCTCGACTTCTTCGATCTGTTTGGCGTGGTTTGGGGACGGCGCATCCAGGATCGCGTGAACTTCGTCGCACAAAAAGAAGGCTGGCCCGCGCGTCTGGAACTGCACGGCGTCGTCTGGGATTCCGGTTCCGACCCGGCCACCGAAGCGCGGATCGAGCACACGTTTCGCTGGCTGCTGCGGCGGTTCGTCGATCCGGAATGGATCGACGAGC
>JANMLE010001080.1:0-4935 GCA_031372385.1 Planctomycetota bacterium
GCCCGCCTTTTTGTGGCCCACGGGCTCCGCGGCTTCCGGCGCTGGTGTCGGGAGTCTTTTCCAGGCCGCAAAACGCCGCCCAACATGGCTTGAATCCAGCGTGGGCGGAATCAAAAAGACCCCCGACCCCCTGGCCACGGCCGCTTTTCGGTAGCCGAATTCGCAAGAATTCGGACGATCAATCAGACAAACCGAATTCTTGCGAATTCGGCTACAAACGTGGAAACACACCACCTCGGAAGCCCTGTCCCTATTGCACGCCTTGATGCGGCACCACGGCTCAATTGAGGTCCGGTGTTTTCCGGTGTCCGTTCACAATGCCTTTCTGCGCGTCAGGATGACCTGACCGTCCTGTTCGAACGCCGGATTCCACACTTCCGCCTTGTGCTTGAGCATGGCGACCAGCGAACCGTGCCGGCGTGTGTCCAGCACGATCGTGTTCACGGCGAACCGGTCCAGCACTTCTTCCCAATTGCCGCGTTGATCGAGAACCTGCTGATAGCGCAGCCAGACATCGAGCGGGACGAGATGGACGCTGGAATTTGCAAACAACTCGATTCCCGGCGGTCCCGCCCAGTGCAGGTAGTCGCCCCACTCGTGGACGTTGAAGACCAGTCCCCGGGGTGGGTGCGCCTTCAGGTATTCGGTGGCAGCGACCGGTGTGCCGACGGCGACGGCTCGTTTGAGTTCCGTCTCCTTCCCCGACAACAGCCGTCCGCCGAGCGGACTGTACGCGAAACAAAATCCCAGGATGCCGACGATCACGGCAGACCACAGAGCCCGTCGCGGCACCGGCTTGCCAGCGAACGCAAGGTGCTGAACAGCCCGCATCGTTGAGTAGGCATGCTGCGCCAAGAGCAGCGCGGCGATGGATGCCCACCAGATCAGATTCCCGCTGCTCCACAGCGACGCCACACCAAACCCGGCCAGAGCCAAAACTTCCCAAGTGCGCACCCGGCGCGGAGACCAGCGGTAGATCATCGCCAACACCACCACCACCAGCACGAACATCTGTCCCGCGAACGTTCGCACGGAGAGTGGTTTCCATTCGGCCAAGTCGCGCAGGTTCGGGTTCATGCTGTGGGACAACACCTCGGCGTACAGACCCGGTCCATACGGGTTGAGCAACACCGCCACCGCCGCCAATTCCAGCAGCAGCATGTTTCGCCGCGCACGGGTGTCGCAGAGCGTGAGTTTCAGCGACCCGGTCCGTCGCAGCACATCCAACATGCGACCCACGGCGAAACAGGCGAGCAAACACAGTCCAAAGACGAACGAGACGTGCAGGTTGGCCCATGCCGCAAACAGTACCGGGATCAGCAACCAATCGCCGGCGCGCGTCTGGCGTCCGGTGCAGCGGGAGAGCAGCGCGACGAAGCAGACCAACCCCGCCAAGGGCGCTTGGAGCGCCGACAGCGAATCCCAGGCGACGAGCAGAAACGCCAACACCGCGTACGCCGCCACCGACCCGTTGCGACTGGTGCGATACGAGCTCCAGGCAAGCAGCGCCACACAGACTGCGATGGATGCGGCGTACAGGGACTTCAGTCCGGCAACGCCCGCCCCATCCATGACACCGAGGACGATCAACTGACTCAGCCAGGCGGTGTCAACAAACGGCATCCCCTTCGCCAACGGCAACAGCGGCTCGGTGGTCGGCAGGGATCGCAACTGACTGATCGTCCGACCGTACACCAGTTGGCCCCAGACGTCGGACTGCCCCAGCGGCCGATTGCCAAAAAACAGGAAGACCAGTCCCGCCATGCAGACCAATCCGGCGATGGCCCGCGTCGCCCGAAGGTCCAGCGAAACAGTCACACGCACCGGGGACCGGCCTGGTCCCCGCACAAGCCTCCGTTCCACACGCTCATCATGCTCATCGACGGGTCTGGGGTCTTCGACAAGTGTTCCGCTCATGGAGTCACCAGAAGTTGAAGTGTGAGTTCACCGGGGGTCAGTGGTTGGCATGGGAACACAGTGGACAGTCGGGTTGCCGACGACAGACGTCACCTGCATCACCGTGTCAACAAGAGACTAGCGCCGGTCCCACAGCGCCGTCAGCGCGAAAACTCAAATCGTGTGACGCAAAGGCCCGCGCGACAGAGACTGCAACGGTCATAGCGACCGTCACGATTCGCGGGGTCGAATCGAGGCTGCGGGTTGCGTCACGTGGGTGACGACACGAACGTACTGCATGAATCATCCGAACAAAGCATTTATCCGCGTCTGAAAGCCCTCCCCCATTCGCGCTCCTTTTGATTCGCGCGGACCAATTCGTTTTCCGCGCGAATCAAAAGGAGCGCGAATGGGGAGGCGAAGCGGCGCTCTCCGACCCTGTTCAACGAATCGGTTGTAGGAGGGATTCCGCAGTTGGCTGGGCGAGTCTGCGGGAAACTCGCCCGCAGTCGCAGTTGCGGATTGCGTGCGGTCGGTTGCCGTGGGGATGCTCCTTTGGTTGTGGAAGCACACGCGATCAACTCATCCCGCGAACTGCGGGCGACGAGCCGGTGATGTCCCCGGTCGGCACAGCGCGGCGCGGCAGACGCGATTGTCGAAATAGGATCAGAGCCCGTGTCCGAGACACTTCCCTAGAACGGTGACGCCTCAATGCTGACGCCAGTGATCTCCCCGCTGCTTGCACCGCCCGTTGATCGGCGGCGTCCGACGATCGTCATCGACGAGTTGACCGTGAAGTATGGTTCCTTCACCGCCGTCGACCGGCTCAGTCTGACCGTTCGCTCGGGCGAACTGTTCGGGTTCCTCGGACCCAACGGAGCGGGGAAGAGCACCACGATCCGGGTTCTGATCGGCGCCCTCGCCCCGTCATCCGGTCGCGTGGAGATCGCGGGGCACGCGCTGCCGCGCGGCTTCGCCAAAGTGAAGCCGTTGTTCGGGTACGTGCCGGATTCGGAGAACCACGTCGAAGAGTTCTCCGGGCGCGAGAACCTGACTCTGTTCGCGAAGCTGTACGGAGTCCCCTTGAACGTCGTCGACGAAGCCCTGGCGCGGCTTGAACTGAGCGAAGCGGCGGACCTGCCGGTGCGGGCCTATTCCAAGGGGATGCGGAAAAAGCTGCTGATTGCACGGGAAATCCTGCACCGGCCACAGATTCTGTACCTCGACGAACCGACCGCGAACCTCGACCGCCACTCGACCGACATCGTTCGCACGCTGCTGCGGGAACTGGCGGCATCGGGCACCACGGTGTTCCTGACGACACACGACATGGAGGAGGTTGAACAGATCTGTGACCGCGTCGCGATCCTCTGCCGCGGCCGGCTGGTCGAGTGCGACACGCCCGTCAACTTCATGACCCGCCACGCCGAACGCAACGTCGTGGTGCAGTATGAACGCGACGAGGTGACTCACCGTGAAACGCTGAACCTGGATGATGATGCAGAGCGCGAACGGCTGGCCGTCATCGTGCGCGAGGAATCCTGCGTGCGGCTGCATTCGCAGGAATTCCAGTTTGAAGACGTGTTTCTCAAGTTGACCGGACAGGCCTACTCATAGATCGCAGTGGTCAGACCATGCCCCGCCCCGACAAGTTGTACGCCCTGATTGAACGCGAAGTGATGCGCCTCTACAAGAATCCCTCGGCACTGATGCTGATCGGGTTGCTGGTGGCGTTTTCGGTGCTGCTGGTGCTCAGCCGGAACGACAAGAAAGCGAAAATGGTCTGCTGGATCGTCTATCCCGATTCAGCGACGGCGGCGACCGCGGACGACAGCCAGCAGACGTTCGTGCGGAAGCTGTCCGAACGCGCCGAGAAGTCGGAGACGATCCGCGTGGTCCCGATGAGCCGGGTGCAGATCTACCGGCAGCAGCGGGTCTATCCGTCGAGCACCTGTGCGATCGAGTTGCTCGAACTCCCCACATCGGAAATCGAAGCGTCGGGGCTCAAGGTGGCGTACCGACATCCCGGCGCGAAGTCCGATGTGCTCGAACCGTTCCTGCGCTGGTTCTGGCCCGTGGCGGTGGACCACTTCGGACATGTCGCCGTGACCGAACAGGCGCCCACCGTCAGTCGCCGCACGTCGGCCGCGGAGCTCGTGATGGAAAAACTCCAGTCGGGGTCCATCAGCGACCTGATGAACGAGGATCTGGCTGCGGCGATCCTGCTGCTGATCATTCAGTTCGTGACGTGCTGCCAGTTGATCGTCTCGTTCACCAGCCAGGACCGGGAGCGGGGAACGCTGATCGCGCTGGCCCTGTCACCGATCACAATGTCGGAGCTGTTGCAGGCGAAGATCCTGTTTCATCTGGGCCTGTCGGCCATCGGTTCCGCGGCCGTCATCGCCATCCTCAAACCGGCGGCCCTGTCCCATGCCAGCCTGTGGGCGACGTTGCTGTTGACCGGACTGGGTCTGTGCAGCGTGGGGATGGTGATCGCCTCGTTGTCGAAGACCCAAAGCACCGCCAGCCTGCTGGCACTGTGCTACATGTTGGTGGGCGCGGTTGTGTTCTATCTGGCGACGCAGTTCTCCGCGTTCGCCGCGGTGAAAATGCTGTCGTTCGAGCACTACAGCTTCGGGATGGTGTACCTCTCCCTGCAACGGTCCCTGCCGTTGTCTCGCTCGTTCGACCTGGCTCCGATGCTGTTGATCGTGGTGGCATGGCTGACGACGGCGACGCTGTTGTTCCGCAACCGGGGCTGGCGCTGAACCCGGTACCTGACGCGGTCATGAACGGGAGGTTTTACGTTTAGCCCCAACGCCACCGGCGTGGGCGGGAAAGGGGGCACCCCGTTGATCGCTCCCACGCCGATGGCGTTGGGGCTAAACGTCTCACTTGAGGCCGAGCGAGGTCTGGCACGACGGTCCGAGATCATCGGGCCAGTCGAGATCATCGGGCCAATCGGTCGTTTTCAGATCGACTCGAAGACCGCGGCAACCCCGTTTCCTCCCCCGAGGCAGAGGGCGGCGACTCCGGCGC
>JANMLE010001097.1:0-4807 GCA_031372385.1 Planctomycetota bacterium
GAGCGGGTGCTCGAACGGCTGCCCGACACCCGCGCGTTGCTCAATGCGTCGAATCTGATCTGGCTGCCGCTGCTGCTGGCCGTGGTGAAGATCCTGCATGAGTTCGGTCACGCGCTGACCTGCAAACGGTTCGGCGGCGAATGCCGGGAATTGGGGGCGATGTTGCTGGTCTTCACACCGACGCTGTATTGCAACGTCTCGGACATGTGGATGGTCCGGGACAAGTGGAAACGGATTGCCGTCAGCGCCGCAGGAATGTGGGTGGAAGCCGTGATCGCCGCCTCGTGTACGTTGCTGTGGTGGTTCAGCGCGCCGGGTCTGTTTCATTCGCTCTGCCTGAATCTGATGTTCATCTGCGGCGTGAGCACGTTCATTTTCAACGGCAATCCGCTGCTGCGTTATGACGGCTATTTTGTGCTGGCCGACTGGCTGGAGATCCCCAATCTGCAACAGCAGTCCGTGGGAAAGATCCGCGGCGGGCTCGGCTGGTGGTTCTGTGGCCTGCGCGACCGCGGCGACGCGCGCGAGGCGCTCTCGCGGACAGGGCTGCTGTTGGGTTATGGAATCGCCTCGACAATCTACCGAATCATGCTGACGTTCCTGATCCTGTGGTCGCTGTACTTCTGGCTGAAGCCGTATGGACTGGCCGTCGTCGTCCAAGTCATGGCGGTCCCGATGATTGGTTTGATGGTGCTCAGCCCGCTCTCGGCCGCGGTTCGATTCTTCCGCTCAACGGAAAACCGGGCGCGGATCGATTGGTCGCGGTTCCGGTTCCGCACGGTCGTGGCCTGCGTGCTGCTGGGACTCGTGCTGACGATTCCCGTGCCGAGTCGCGTCGGGGCGGGAGCGTTGCTCGACCAAGACACGGCGCAGCGGGTCTACGCGACCCTCGGCGGCACACTGGAATCCGGGGCCAAAATCGGCGAGTCCGTGCAAGCCGGCCAGGAAGTCGCCCGGCTGGTTGATCCCAAGCTCCAGACGGAACTGATTCGGCTGGAGGGCGAGTGTCATCAGCATCGCCTGCGACTGGAACAACTCGAACGCCGCCGAGTCCGCGATCCCCAAGTCGCCGCGCTGATCCCGTCAGTCCGCGAAGCCCTGCGCGACTTCGAATCCCAGTTGACCCAGCTTCAAGACACGGCGCAACGCCTCGTGTTGCGAGCCCCCTGCGCCGGCGTCGTCCTGCCACCCGCGTGGAACTCCGGCCTCGCGCCCCACGGGTCGCTGCGCTCTTGGACCGGTTCGCCGCTGCAGGAACAGAATCGCGGCTGCTTCGTGAAGCCGGGAACAACCGTCTGCCTGGTCGGCCCCAAAGAGAGTCGCGCGGCGGTGCTACTCGTCAATCAGGACGACATCAACCTGGTCCGCGTCGGCCAGCCCGCCCGCATCGTCTGGCATGAACTGTCCGGCGAAGTCCTGACCGGCCGCATCACCGAGATCGCAGCCCTCGACCTGGACCTATTGCCGCGCGACGCTGTCCAGCGTCTCAACCTCCCCGCCCGCACCACCGCCAATGGAACGCTGGTCCCCATCGGCACCTGGTACCAAGCCCGAGTCCACCTGGATCCCACCGACGCCCCGTTGCCACGCGGAGCCGCCGGCGACGCCAAAATCCTGATCGATCCCCAATCATTGGGAACCCGAATCATCCGCTGGTTGGCAAGAACGTTCGGGTGATGCAGAGTGGCATTTGTTTCGCACTCTCGAAGGGTGAATCCTTGTCCCCGACGTTGGCAACGTCCCCGTTTGCCATGTCCGCCATGCCTGTCGCCTCCGCTTGCAAGGATCACCGAATTGGGCTGCACGCGGGGATAACCGAGTTAGCCAGCGTGCAGCCTATCACGCTGCCGACATCCGGGCTTTTCTCAATGAACCTGATTGACAACTTGCATTTTTCCGGGCAATCTGACGCCCGACAGTCTTGAGCCGCTTCCCGTGCCGAGCCGCGTTAGGCTGCACGCTGCTCAATACACCTGTTGGGCTTGTGACGTTGAATTCAGGTTCAACAATTCCTTCATTGACCAATCGAGTATGCAGTTCGGAGTAGAACGATCATGCAATCTAGGAAGATGCGGCTTGCGATCCTGGCTGTTTTTTTGCTTTTGTCGACTCTGGAGTGTCATCAATTGTACGCCGAGCTATCGCCGCCCCCACCGCTCAAGGGGTTTGGTTGGCGACAAGCTCTTCCGGTTCAGTTGCTGCGTGATGAGGCAGTGCAGAAGGACTTGGGATTGACATCCGAAGACATTCAAGAGGTGAATGATACGAATTCACAAATCAACTGGAACCAGGCCCTTACGCCTGAGCAGAAAAATCGATTGCACCAAATACACCTTCAGAAGGAAAAACTCGTCAACGTAGTTAGCGATACTGCAGTCATCAAAGAGCTTGGAGGTTTTACGGAAAAACAGCAGCAGGCAGTTTTCGCGGCGCATGCGCACTTTGATAGGATCCAACAGTCTTTGCCCAACAAGCTCCGTTGGAACGGTGTCCGTTACAAGGAAGACGAGTTTCGAAAAGTCTTAGCTGAGAGAATGCAGTATTACGAAAAGGAGCTGACGACAACATTAATGAACGTGCTTACTCCAGAGCAGTTGAAAAAGTTCGAAGAACTCAAGGGTAAACCGCTCGAAAAGCCGATGCCGGACGGCCGAACAGAAAAATAATGCTGTGTCGAAACCAATCGAGATGGAATCTAACGTGTCATTGCCCAACAAGGCGGTCAACCCGAGCGGCGGATCGGGCGGATACTGAAATAGAAGGTTCTTGGCCGCCGCCGGGTTACCTTGGTCGTTAGGCCGAAAGGTCAGTGAGGCGTTTGCGATGTCTCGCCCCGATGACGAGTTGCTGTCTGCATTCGACGGCCATGAGGTCGAAGCCGTCCGCGCCGCGCTCGACGCCGGGGCCGACCCAGTCTCTCCGATTCGTGGCAAGCCGCCGATCAATTGGCTTCTCGAAGAGTACACGCGGTCGGACCGTCTCAGCGAATGCCTCCGCCTGCTGCTCGAGCGTGGGGCAGTCCTGGACGACCCAGCCGTCGCGCCGGTCCTGCTGGACGACGCGGATGCGATCAAGATGGCCGTCGCGGCAACACCAACGCTACTCGATCATCGCACCACAATGGTTTCGGCGTTTACGTCGCTGGCGGAAGTGTCCTTGCTTCATGTGGCCGCCGAGTACGGGAACCTGAAAGCCGCACGCGCACTGATCGAGGCGGGTGCCGACGTGAATGCGAAGGCAGCATTGGACGAACACGGCCTCAACGGGCACACGCCGCTGTTCCACACGGTGAACTCGATTCACAACCGGTCCGAGCCGATCATGCGCCTGCTTCTGGACGCTGGTGCCGTGACTGACATACGGGTGTCGGGTATCACGTGGGGCAAGGGCTACGAGTGGGAGACGACGTTCTTCGACGTGACCCCGATCTCCTATGCCCAAATGGGCCTTCTGCCTCAAGTCCACCGAAAAGAACACGACATTTACGCGAACATCGCAGCGCTGATTCGAGCCTCAGGCCGCGTGATACCGCCGCTCGGAAATGTCCCGAATCGCTATCTCAGGCGGAAGACGGCCTAACCAACCGCGGCAGCAGACGGCGGGGGCCATGTTGGCTTCTGGGACTTCAAGCTCACTGGGCGGGTGGCCCTGCTTGATCCGGCGGGTGGCCCTGCTTGATCCGCCAGCGACGTTTGATGTGCCACTGCTTCAAAAGCAACCCGAGCCGGGCCATCCAACCCGGCGCGTGCGTGATGGTTGTCGAGGCTCGCAGGACGTCGATGATGACGGGGATTCCGCCCCGCACGCTTTCCGACTCAAACAGCACGGGCCACAGGTGAACTTAAACCTCGCGACTCATGGGGCGGATGATGGAAAAAGGTTCCGCAGGCTGCCAGCCGACGAAGTCGGAGCGTCATTCCCCGATTCAGAATCATGCATGAGGAACCACAGAAAACCCAGCCCGATCACTGGCCGGAACCAAGGGAGTCCGACAGAAACAGGGGGGACAGAAAAATGAGTGCGTAATCCCGGCCCTCTTCGTCTTTCGGAATCTTTCTGTCCCTCATCTTTCTGTCCTCCGCCTCGCCTTCTTCAGTCCGAACGGCTGCGGTTTCCGCGTTCGAGGATTTGTCGCGCGCCGCGCAAATTCCAATCGCTAGTCCCGAAGTAAGCGAACCCTTTGTGCTGTTTTTGAAAAAACGGGTGAATCAAAAGGAATCCCTCGGTGATTTGTGGTGTTTGAAGGTTGTGGACCAGACCTCACACACCGATCACGGAGGGATTTCGAGTGAAGCTCAGTGCAGGCAGGATGGCAGACAGGTTGGCCCGTCGCAAGCGGCGGATCGAGAAGCGGCTGCAAGCGGCGCGCGACGGGCGATTCGTGCGGATGATGTCGGGAGCGCCGGCGGTGCTCAGCACGGCGGGTTTGAAATACGAGCTGGCGGACAGGACGCAGGCCATTGTGTACGGCGGGGTGCCGCTGATGTTGCGGGTCGCCCGCGAGAGCGGGCTGGTCGCCGCCATTGATTCGACCGTGCCGATTCTCAAGTGGCGGTGTCCGTATTATGAGTCGGACCATGTGCTGAATCTGGCGATGAATGCGCTGTGTGAGGGAACGTGCCTGGAACACTGTGTCTGGAGACTGAAAGACAGGGAACGGCGGCGCAACGACGAGGCGTTCCTCAACGCGATCGGGGCCGACTCGATCCCCGATCCGACCACGGCGGGGGATTTCTGTCGGCGGTTCAGCGGCACCAGCGTGCGGTGGTTGCTCGACGCGATCAACCGCGCGCGGCTCAACGTGTGG
>JANMLE010001107.1:0-1029 GCA_031372385.1 Planctomycetota bacterium
CGTACATTACCGCAATCAGGGACTGAAAGTGGCGTGTCTGTGCCCGGCGGGTGTTGCCACCGACTTCCTCGATCTGGAAGACCCGATTCATCAGTTCCTCAACTTCAGTTCCGTCACGGCGGAACATGTGGCCGAATGCGTGATCGACGCCCTGCGCAGTGAAACGTTTCTGGTGCTGCCCCATGCCGTGGTGGGCGAGTTTTTCCAGTTCAAGTCCCAGAACTACGACCGCTGGCTGCACAACTTCGCGCATGTGAACACGCGGCTGCAAAAGCGGACGGCACGGGCGATCGCCAAGACCACGGCCGCCGTCGAATAGCGATCGTTTAACCCGGAGCCATCGGCGTCGGAATGGGCGACAACGCTCGCCGACTCGGTGCCGACTGCGAAGAGGGCGCTGGTGCCGCTCCCGTCGCCGATGGCTCCGGGTTAAACGAAGACTTTGACCATCATCGCCGTATCGCGTACCGCAGCTTGGCTGCCGACGATCGCGGGTTGGCGTGTTGCTCCTCGGCCGACGGACGCACCACTTCATCGGCGATGGAAGCATAGATTCCCTCGGCCAGGCCCGTCTTGAACGCCCGCTTCACCCGGCGGTCTTCACCGGAATGAAACGTCAGGATGGCCACCCGCCCGCCGGACCGCAGGCATTGCGGGATCTGTCGCAGCAGGGCGTCCAGCGCGCCGAACTCGTCATTGACGGCGATCCGCAGCGCTTGGAACACGCGGCGGATCGTGATGTTGGTGTCGTCAATTGAGCAGTCGGTTGCCGCCAGGGCCGCGCGAATCACATCGGCCAACGCCAGGGTGGACTGAATGGGCTCGCGCGTTTGGGCTTGCATGATCGCCCTGGCCAGCCGGTTCGCACGCGGCTCGTCGGCGTTCTCGACCAGCAGACTCGCCAGCTTTGACTCATCCAGTTTGGTGAGCAGGGATGCCGCCGACTGGCCGTGCTGGGGATTCATCCGCATGTCCAACGGCGCGTCGGTCTTGAAGGTGAATCCCCGTTGGGGATCATCCAACTGCATC
>JANMLE010001136.1:0-3710 GCA_031372385.1 Planctomycetota bacterium
GATGAAGTGCGCTACGCCCAGTATCTTCAGACCCGGTATCCGCTGCTGCCACCGCGCCGGGCCTATTTTGTCGGCACTTCGAAAGAACTCGCCGTCTTCACGTTCTGGGGTGAGCGGATTCAGGAGGATCTGCGGCACGAATACACGCACGGCGTCCTGCACGCCTCGCTGATGGACGTCCCGCTCTGGCTGGATGAGGGACTGGCCGAATACTTCGAAGTCTCCTCGCAACCGAAAGGCCTGAACCGCGACTACGCGATGCGCCTGGCCGGCAACCTGTCACAGGGTTGGAAGCCCGACCTCGACCGCCTGGAATCGCTGGAAAAGGTGGACGACATGCAGAAGGGGGACTACATGGAGGCGTGGGGCTGGGTCCATTTCCTGCTGCACCACAGCGACGAAACGCGCCACGTGCTGGTCGGTTATCTGCACGAATTGCGCAGCGATGCAAAGCCGGGCCTGCTGTCCAAGCGACTGCGCGACGCGATCCCCACAGCCGAACAACGCTTCGCCGTCCACGCCGCGTCACTGACCAGCGGCATCCAGCAAGTGGGCGGAATCCAAGATTCACCGGGTTCCGCGCGCCACTGATTTCCGGGCATCCGCACACGTTCGTTGAACCCGTCGGGCGGAGTCTTCTCGCTGGCACTGCGCGGCATGCCGTTCAGCATCTCGGCGGGGGTCGGCTTCATCGCGCTGTTCGGCGTGGCGGTCCTCAACGGCCTGGTCTGGGTGAGCGCCGCCGAACACCTGCGCGAGGAAGGCCAATCCCCGCGAGCCGCCGCCGAAGAGGCGGCGATGGTCCGCCTGCGTCCCGTCCTGATGACAGCCCTCGTCGCCAGCCTCGGCTTCCTGCCAATGGCCCTGTCGACCACCGCCGGAGCCGAACTCCAACGCCCCCTCGCCTCAGTCGTGATCGGCGGCCTGATCACATCAACCCTGTTGACCACGCTGGTCCTGCCGACGATCTATCCCTGGTTCGCACCCAGGCGTCACTGTACTGCGGTCTCGTGACTCTGGGGTCGCGTTCCCGTTTTGGGGTCGCCGTCGTAGCCACGTTCGCCAGAACGTGGGCGGAGTCGAGCGACTTCCCCACGTTCTGGTGAACGTGGCCACCCCAAAATCAAGTGGTGACAACGCAGTAGCCGCCCGTTGAGCAGAGACGTGGAGCACGTTTCCAACGTGCTCCCGCCCAACACGAAGAGGCACGCTGAAAGCGTACCCCACGTCTTTCAACAGTCCGGCAGACCCGCCCGAACCCCGAGCTTGCGGAGACACTCTCGCCACGACGCGGAAGTAATCTCACGCATCATTCGCGGTCGCGCGCCTGCTCCGATTCGTGACCAGATTTTCTGAAAGTTCTCGGGAAGATTTGGAGAGGTGCTTCGTTCTCTGTGCGTGGTTGGTGAGATGTCTCGCCGACGAAATCTGACGCGTGGACAAAGAGAAGGACGAAGCGATGAGAACCCAACAATTGTGGGCCTGCGGATTGGGAATGGCTTTGGCGGTCGGATTGGCCGGAGCGAGCGGGGCGGCGGCCTGCGAACGGCCCTACCCGCAGCCGGTGTATCAGACGGTGACGGTTTGGGAACCGCGGGTCGAGGCGTACTCGACGTGGATCACGAAGTACGACCATTGCGGGCGGGCGTACCGCGTTGAGGAGATCCGATACCGGACCCGCTCGGTCGCTTTGAGCCGTCGCATTCGGGTGTCGTAGACGCCACGATGGAGGACGGGCACTCCGGCCCGTCCGCCTTTGATTTTCTTCCCGCGTTCGCCTCCTGCTAACGAAGAGAAGAAATGGCAATGCGGCGAGCGGCCGGGCGGGAGTACACATCCAACGGGTTGCTTGCATCGCGTCACGCCGCCGACAACCATCTGTGGCATGGCTTCACCAACCCACACCCCCGACAGCGACATCACAGACGGCCACGTCGCCCGCCTCCGCGCGGGTGGCGTGGCGGCCGTACGTGCTGTGGTGAGCCAATGGTACGAAGCCCACGCGGCGGAATTGTTGGCTTTTCTGGCCGCGCGAACGCCCGACCCGCATGTCGCCCGCGATCTGGCTCAGGAGGTGTGGACGAGTGTCTGGTCTCACGCGGCCGAATTCGACGGGCGGCATTTGCGGGGTTGGCTGTTTCAGATCGCGCGAAACAAGCTGATCGATTGGCAGCGTCAACGTCGGGAGCGAATGATGTCCGATGAGATCGCGTCGGGACTGACGGCGGACGAACAGGCCGACGATGGCGGGCGGCTGTCCGCGATTCGGCCCTGCGTCGAACAGCTCGATCCCAGCCGCCGACAGGTCGTGGAAGCGCGGCTGCGCGGCGAGAGTTTTGATTTCATCAGCCACCAATCGGGCACTCCCGTCAAGACAGCGATGACGCAGTTCCACCGGGCCAAGCAGCAGTTGAAAGAGTGCATCGAACGGAGGATGTCGTGATGCTGGTCGCCTTCGACATTCCCGACGACTCCACGCAACTGGCCGGCTGGCTGGAGCGTCAGTTGGTGGGACTGCATCTCGGCGACCTGGTGGCCACTCTGCGCGCGGTGCATGGCGACGGAGACGGTCGTTCGTTGGAAGTCCTCTGTGACGGGAAGTTGCCGGATGCCTTGCAGCACGGGTTGAGACGCTTCGACTTCACACAACTGCAAGGGTTGCTCGTTCATCCTGCGCGGCTGTTGGAACTGCAAGAGCGGGTCTTCCTTGAGGGAGGCGAACACTGGCGAACGGTCCCGCGCACGGAAGAGCATCTTCACGAAGTCACCGGAGGATGGGCACTCCTGCCCGTCCCGTCTTCTCCGAGTGAAACGCCTCACAACACGACCAAGAAAGTCGAAGAACTGACGGGCAGGAGTGCCCATCCTCCTTCTCGGCTTCGCCGTCTGGCTGCTGGCGTTGCCGCGACGATCGCGGCCGCAGTCCTCGTGATGGTGTGGTGGACACCCCGCCACGAACCGCTCGCGTGGGGTTGGAACCGACCCGGCACGTTTGCATCCGATGTCACCGCCGAAGAATATCTCGACCGTTTGGCCGATCGCGCCGCCGAGTGGTCCGGTCGCCCGCACGACACACCCGACCAACTGCGGCGCGATCTGACTGACTTCCGCCGCGCGTGCCTCGCGCTGTTGGAGGCACCTCACGACCGCCTGCCGCCGGCGCAGCGCGACGAACTCCTCAAACGCTGCCGCAAATGGCGGGACAAGTTCGACGCCCAACTCGCCGCCATCGACGCGGGCGGCAACGTGAACGACATCCGACAAGACGCGGACAAAACGGTTGGCAGCCTCGTCACCGCGCTTCGCAAGAGGTTTGCGTCGTAGCGGCGCTGCCGTTTCGGTGTCGGGCGTTCCAATTCCTGGATTCTGGGCGGTGGAATAAAAGAAGACGGGAAGATTTCCAAGATGTCCCCGTTTACACTGTTGCCCGCGGCAAAGCCTGATAAGTCAGGGCCGGTCCGCGTGATCGAAACCCCCTGATCTTGAGCCTGTCTTCTGTGATGAGGTGACCTATGCGACTCCTTCTGGTTGGACTCGGCGGCCTGTTGATGTCGGCGGGAATGACGGAGGCGCAGGATGCGGCGAAGTTGGCCAAGGCGGCGCAGGCGATTCTCAAAGAGCACTGCTACTCGTGCCACGGCGAGGCGGGAGCGGCCGAGGGGGGCGTGAACTACGTGCTGGAGGTGCCGCGGTTGATCTCGCGGGGGAAG
>JANMLE010001163.1:0-4038 GCA_031372385.1 Planctomycetota bacterium
CGCCCGAAGCCGACGGTCGAGAGGCCGCGTCCTGCATCAGCGCCACCGCGACGCCAGCCTGCACCTCCGCCGCGCGAAACGAAGGTAGAGCCCGACGAATTTTCCGGGGCCCTGTTCGTCGAAGCGGACAGCGACGACGCCCCGGTCGGCGCGGAAAAAAGTGGTGAAGAATCGGATACGGAAGCTCCGTCGGGCGGAGACGAGCGACGTCCGCGACGGCGTCGACGACGACGCGGCGGTCGATCACGCCGCGAAGACGCGGCCCCCGGATCAGCCGAACAGGAGGAATCCGTCGAAGCTGCCGAATCCAGTGAAACAGCAGACGACGAATTTGAATCCGATTCCGCCGCGGAACCCACCGAAAAAGTGGGTGATGACGAGACTGAGGGCGAAGGCGAAGCCCGGCGTCCACGACGACGGCGACGACGTGTTCGACGCCGCGCCGGAGAATCCGTGCCTCTTGCCGAAGTCGAACCCGAAGTCGAAGGCGAAGATGAAGTCGACTCCGAGGACGATTCCGATGAGATGACCGTCACCGAAAGTGAACCCTCGGGCGTCGACAGTTTCGACGACGAGGAAGAGGTTCCCGCGCCGATCAGCTACGAGGGAATTCCGTCGTGGGAAGAGGCGATCTCGCACCTGCAACGACGACCGCGTGACTCGCGCCCGCGTGGCGAGGGAGCACCGCGGGGTCGTGGCGGTCCGCACCGACGGTGAACCCCATGACGGACAATTCGGCCGCTCTGAAAACGTGCCGGCTGGTGACGCTGGGTTGCAAGGTCAACCAGTACGAGACCCAACTCGTGCTGGAAACCTTGGAACGCAACGGCTTCCGCGAAGCCGCAACGGATGAGCCGGCCGATCTGTGCGTGGTCAACACCTGCACGGTGACCAACAACGGCGACTCGCGCTCGCGCCAGGTCATTCGGCAGTTGGCCAAACAGAATCCCGGAACGCGAACACTTGTGATGGGGTGCTATGCGACGCGCGATCCCCGCGCGGTCAGTTCGCTGCCATCGGTGTTCGAGGTTGTGACCGACAAGCGCGAGCTGCCCGACATCCTCGCCCGGCATGGCATTCACGACATGCCCTCTGGAATCAGCCGTTTCGAAGGCCGCAAGCGCGCGTACGTGAAGGTTCAGGACGGATGCATCTTGAAGTGCTCCTATTGCATCATTCCACAGGTCCGCCCCGGTCTGCGCAGCCGATCCCCGGATGACATCGAGGACGAGGTTCGCCGGCTGATCGACAACGGGCATCAGGAAATCATCCTGACCGGGATTCACGTCGGACATTACGGCGTCGATACGACGCGCGGCCGATCGGGCCTGCCGCCGTTTCGATTGGCGCACCTGTTCAGGCGTTTGGACCGGATTCCCGGTCAGTGGCGGATGCGGTTGTCGAGCATCGAGGCGGCTGAGATTGACGAGACTTTCATCGCCGCCGCGGCAGACTGTGAACACCTGTGTCCGCAGTTTCATCCGGCCCTGCAGAGCGGGTCCAACACCGTCCTGCGGCGCATGCGGCGGCGTTACACCATCGAAACGTTCCTGCAAACCATCGACCGGATGCGCGACCGACTCGACAATCCCGCCTTCACGACGGATGTGATCGTCGGGTTTCCGGGTGAGACTGACGGTGAATTTGAGGAGACGCTGCTGGCCTGTCGCCGGGCCGGGTTCATGAAGATCCACATTTTCCCGTACAGCGTCCGACGCGGCACGCCGGCCGCCACCCTGCCGGATCAGGTTCACGGGACAATCCGCGGAGCGCGAACGCAGACGCTCGAACGACTGGAGCGCGAGCTCGCCCGCCAGTATTATGAGTCACTCGTGGGACGGGATCTCGAAATCATGGTCGAGGGCCGGGTCGATCATCGTCCCGGCTGGGTCCACGGGACCGACCGGCGATACGCACCGGTCGAAATCCCCGGTCAGCGTGACGATGTGAGCCGGATGATTCGCGGACGCGGGGTCCGGGTCATCGAACACTGCCTGGAGGCAGAACGGGAGACAAGCGGATGACTTCGCTCAGTGAATTTGACCCGGCATTCATGACCCTGGAAGTACGGGGTCCGGTTGTGATCGCGCACATCTCGCGCTCCAATCTCTCGGAAGAACAGAATATCGAAGAACTGGGCCAGGAGTTCTCGACACTCGTCGAGCACTTCGGTTGCCGCCTGCTGGCCGTCGACCTGCGCATTGTCACCGTGATGACCAGTGCGGCGCTGGGTAAGCTGATCTCGCTGCATCGCAACCTGCACCGGCGCGACGGTCGGCTGGTCGTCTGCGGCGTCCACGGAATGGTCGAAGACGTCCTGCTGACGTCCAAGCTGAGCGACTACTTTACGATGGCCAAGACCACCGACGACGCGGTGGCACTGCTCAACAACGCGACCGTTTGACGAACTGCATGCGTTTGGAAGGTGTGGTCGTGGGACTGTTGGTGGCCATCGAAGGGATCGACGGATCGGGCAAGGGAACGCAGGCCGCGCGCCTGTGTGAATCGTTGCGGGCCGCCGGAACCCGGTGCGAACTCTTCAGCTTTCCCCGATACCGCGACACGCAGTTCGGTGCCAAGATCGGCGACTTCCTGAATGGCCGGTTCGGGAATCTCAACCAGGTGAGTCCGTTCCTGGTCTCGCTGCTGTTTGCCGGGGACCGTTTCGAGTCGCGCCGGCTGCTGCAGCAGGCAATCGCCGAGAACGACATCGTCCTGTGCGACCGCTATGTCGCCTCGAACATCGCCCACCAGGCGGCCAAAGTGGTGGGTGCCGAGCGACGAGAATTGATCGACTGGGTGCGTTACGTCGAGCACGAACTGTACGAGTTGCCGCACCCCGATCGCACGCTGTTCCTGGACCTGCCGGTTCAACAGGCCACAGAGTTGATCGCGTTGAAGGCCCGGCGTTCGTACACCGATCGAGCGGCGGACTTGCAGGAGTCCGATTCGGCGTACCTGCAAAAGGTCCACGATGTCTATTCCCAATTGGCCGCGGATGAACCGCGATGGATTCGCATCGATTGCCTGGACGGCGGGCAGATCAAACCAGTCGATCAAATCGCGGGCGAAGTCTGGCGGGCGCTGAGACCGTAGGACGGATTTCCAATCCGTCCGGTGTTGACGGACGGATTGGAAATCCGTCCTACGGCAGTGGTAGTTGATTCCCTGCGGACTTCCCAAGACGGCCACTCTTGGCCGTCTTGCATTCATCGGTCAATTCAAGGAGCGGAGTGACGTGGCGGATTTCGACGAACTTGTGGCGTCTCGCAAGAAGTGGATCGCAGAGATCCTGCAGCCGTGGTGCCGCACCGCGACGCTGGCCGCGCTGAAGCAGGCCGAGCTGGAATGGTTGGACATCGCGGGAAAGGTCGCCGCCGAAAAAACCCTGTGGCCGTGGGCTTGGTCGCGATTTCCAGACCTCGTTCACGAAGCGCTGGGCATCGAGGAAACCACCGAGGTCGAAGTCTCTCTCGAGGACGGCCGGACCGTCCGGGGCTTTCCCGATTCGCGGGCCAGCCAGCAGGGACAGTTGATCCTGTGGGGAAGTGACACCCCGGGCGCCGAGCCGCGCGAATTGGGGCCGTTCTCGATCGAACGCATCACCGGCGTCCGGCGAATCAGCGCCGCGTAGTGCATCCGTGAAAGGATGGATGACTACTCCTCAAATAAGCGACCCACCGAGCTTGTCTCGTTGGTCTCTACCGAACTCGGCGATCGTTTCCCTGTTCGGTGCTTGTCCCTTGGAGTGCGTCTCCGATTCCGAAATTCGCTGTCTCCTTCAATTCGCTGTCGCCTCTTCTTCTGACGGGAAGATCGACAGCGAATTGAAGGAGACAGCGAATGGGACGTGTGCGGAAAACTGCCTGACCGCGGATTGCATTCGCACTTGGCCTTGAATCGCACGCGACCCAAAAGTTGTGTCGATACGAATGAGAGTTTGTCCGAAAGGCCGCCGTCGCGAGGGGGTCGGGGGTGGTTTTTAAGGCGCCAAAGCGCCAAGTTTGTGAATTTTATGCCCGGGGGGGGGGGGGGAAA
>JANMLE010001170.1:0-1213 GCA_031372385.1 Planctomycetota bacterium
GGTTGTCTCGCCATTCGGCCCCCTCACCCTAGCCCTCTCTCCCGAGGACGGGGGAGAGGGGACAGGAGGAAGCAGATCTCCGGCGATTTGATCGATCGTGAACTCATCGAACGGCTGGTTCTGATTGAAGGCGTCGATGACCCAGTCGCGCCAGCGCCACATGAAGCGCGGGCCGTCGGTCTGGTAGCCGTTCGTGTCGGCGAAGCGGGCGGCGTCGAGCCAGTTGGCAGCCATCCGTTCACCGAAACGCGGCGAAGCCAGCAACCGGTCGATGAGGCGCTCGTAGGCATCGGGCGAACCGTCGGCGATGAACTCGGCGACGTCAGCGGGAGTGGGAGGCAAACCGGTGAGATCGAACGAGGCGCGTCGAATGAGCGTCGTCTTGTCGGCTTCGCGCGCGGCGGCAATCCCTTCGCGATCCAACCGGGAGCGAATGAAGCTGTCGATCGGATGACGATTGGCGATGTCTTGCCGCGTTGTCGGGGGTGTCGTCCGACGGGGAGCAATGAACGACCAATGCGGCTGGAATTCGGCCCCCTCGTCGATCCAGCGTTTGAGCAATCCGATCTCGGTGGTGGAGAGCTTCAAGTTCGAACTCGGCGGTGGCATTTGGACGTCGGCATCAGTCGACATCACGCGGCGCACGGCTTCACTCTGGGCGGAATCACCGGGGACGATCGCTTGAATGTCGTCGTGTTTGGCGATCGCGGCGTCGCGCTGATCCAGCCTCAGTTCGGCCTTGCGTTTCGCCGCGTCGGGACCGTGACAGGCGTAGCATTTGTCGGAGAGGATCGGCCGGATGTCCCGGTTGAATTCGATTTTCGCCGGGGCCGGTTCCGCGGCGAACATGTTTCCGACACACGCCTGAAGCAGGCAGGCGGCTGCGAGTGATTGGCGGGAATACCGGAGTACGGGGCGGCTCATCGGGGAGTATCCGTGCGGGGCGGGATGATGGAGCGAGCTACGAGGCTAGCCGCCTGCGTGTTGTGTCGCAATCAGAAAACCATCTTGCCGACCGCCGAAGAGCTGGCATTGAGTTGAGCCGGGCAGACCAGCCGTCGGACAATCGTCGACGATCGCGTTCAGAGCGGAAGCCGACGTGACTCAGAAGCTGTCCGAAAAGCCGCCATCGCGAGGGGGTCGGGAGTCTTTTTCATGCCGCAATGCCGAGATTTGGGCCATTTTCAGCGGCCTCGTGCGGCATAAAAAAGAC
>JANMLE010001181.1:0-5016 GCA_031372385.1 Planctomycetota bacterium
CATGCAGTCGTTCGTGGCGAAGTTTGGGATGCCGTTGCTGGCGCGTGAGTTGATTCAACTCGCGGCGCGGCGGCGGACGTACGTGGTCCGCGTGCTCTATGCCGTGGTGCTGTACGGGGCGGCGCTGTGGTTTTACCGGGGGTGGGTCGGGATGTTCCCGGCGGATTCGTTTGAGGCGCTCGGGCAGGGCAAGACGCTGTTCGAACAACTGGTCCGCTGGCAGTTCATTGGGATCTACCTGTTTCTCCCGGCGATGACGTGCGGGGCGATCACATCCGAGAAGGAGCGTCAGACGCTGCCGTTGCTCCGGCTGACGAAGCTCGGCGGGTGGACGATCCTGATCGAAAAACTGGTCAGTCGCCTGATGGAAATGGGGACGTTTCTGCTGCTCCCGCTGCCGCTGGCGGCGATGGCGTATGGACTGGGTGGAGTGGAAGTCACCGACGTCGCGAAGGCGGTGTACGTGCTGTCGATCACCGCGCTGCAGGTCGGCTGCTTCGCGCTGCTGTGTTCGACGTGGTTTCGCACGACGGCGGGAGCGATGGTCGGGGTCTACCTGATCGGGGCGGCGGCACTGTATTGCAGTCCGTGGCTGCTGTGGCCGGTGTTTCACTTGGCGTTGGACTTTGGCATGCACGAATGGCCGTGGTGGGGCCTGGACCACAATGACCGGGCCTGGCTTGATCTGGCGGTTCGAAACGGCTTCCACGTCAACGTGTTGTCCGGCCCGTGGGTCTTGGGATTTGAGATTCAAGAAATCTTTGACGGGACTTCGAGCACGGTCCGGACTCATCCGCTCCCGTTTTGGATCTCTCCAAACGATCCCTCTGCGGACGGAACGGGGCCTATACAGTTTGAGACACTTCCATCGAGAGCGCTCCCCGCGATCACACTCGTGGACGGGTCGGGGCCTAGTGAGGTTGAAACACTGCCAAGTCCGTGGTTTGGCAGGCTGACATTGGTGACAACGGGCCGCAGGTTGGGAGGGAGCTCGCTGGAGGCCCTGTTCGTCGTCTCCATCCCGCTGCTGCTGTCGGCGATCGTCAGTCTGATTCTGGCCCGAGTCTTTCTCTGGCGGCGGTCGGAAGCGGGGCACGTTCGATTCTTGCAACGATTGTTTGCCGGGTTGGACTGGTTGTTCACCACGATCAACCGCGCTCCGTTGCTGAGGGGAATCGTGTTCGGGGGGAGCGGTCGTGACCTGCCTGTGGATCGGCCCATCGCGTGGTACGAACGCCGGCAACGGCTGGTCGGTCGCACCGCGCATTGGCTGCGGATTCTGCTGGCGATGGAACTGCCGTTGTTTGTCTGGTTCGCCTGGCAGGTCGCGTCCCATCCTTGGCAGTTGTCCGCGAACTTGTCGATGTTGTGGATTGGGATGTGGTTGCTGGCGCTGCTGATCGTGATCGCGGTCTCGACCGGTCTCGTCCCCGGCGAACGATCGAAGCAGACCTTGGACGTGTTGCTGGCGACGCCAATTCCCGCGGATGACATCGTGCGGCAGAAGATGGCGGGATTGGGACGGTTGATCGGATTGCTGAGCGTCCCCCTGCTGACTGTCATGGCGTTTCAACTGCTGGCGGTCTGGTCCGCCGGCGATGGCCTCGACCGGTTCGCAAACAACGCTGATGAACTCAATCCGGCACCACTAGTCTTCCATCGCGATAGCGGACTGGTGGGCCTGGGGATGCTGGTGGTGAGGCGCATCGGCGCGATCGGCTTCTATCTGCCGCTCGTCGGTTGGTTGGGATTTCAGCTTGGTCTGCGGCTGAAGAACCAATACCGGGCGATCATCGCCGCGCTGTTGATCGTACTGGTCGTCTGCGGCGCGCCGCCGTTGGTGGAGTGGTATGTGCTGACAGCCGGTCCGCTGGATATCGCCGATGTCCTGCTGCGCCACAGTCTGCTGGCCCGTCTAAGGTGGCTGAGTCCGTGGTTCATCGCATTTCACGGTGGAGAGCCCGAATGGTGGCTCGAAGACACGCACCTCACCAGCGATATCTTCCCCTCAGACTGGTTTCCAGTTCTGTTTCATTTTTCAATCGTTGGCGGCATGCTATGGACCGTCCGACGAAATGCCTTGAGAAACTTCAGCCGGTTTGTGCGGCGCATGGAACCGGTGAACTCGCGACACGTCCTCCACGCCGTCACCCCGTCCCCACTGTCAATGAATTTCCACCCGCCGGATTTGTCCGGTGCGAACCACAACGAGCCTGTCGATGCGGAACCGACTTCCCCGAGTCCCAGGACCAACGATGAGTGATCCAAGATCCCCAGTCGCCGGCGGGCGCGATGATTGGACTACTGTAGTCCCGCCGCTCCGCCGGCGGGACGTCCGGGGCCATCGCCTTTCTCAACGTAGGGTGGGACCAGCTCGCTTCGCGCGCCGCCCCACCAATCGGAAGCATCGAGAATTGCTGGTGGCCCGGCGCGGCGAAGCGCCGCTGGTCCCACCCTACATCCTGCCCAGCGCTAAAAAGGAATTGGGCCGGCGGAATGTCCGGGCGGCGGAGCGACCGGACTACAGTAGGCGGATCATCCGGCCCGCGATGCTGGTCGTCGTTGCGTGGCAATTGCTGGCGGGATGGGCCGCCGCACTGGAGATCATGGAAACGGACACGCGCTGGGGTTTCAACGGCAAGGTGGCGGTGAACCGGTTCAACATCCTGTCGGTGCGGGTTCACAATCCGCTGCCGCAACCGTTTGACGGGGAACTCCGGCTGCAGAAGACACTCGGTGACGCGCCGATCATCGAAGTCGTCAGTGTCGCACCGTTCTCGACCCGGTGGGTGCAGTTCTATCCGTACATCAACGGCGGATTCGGCGACGTCGTCAGCAACGACACGTGGCGGCTGTATTACGGGCGGGGTCAGTCGTACGAGTTGCCGCAGCCGCGCGCGGCGAAGTACCAGCGCGTGATCCTCGACGACGCGACGGGACTCGGCGGCCGGAGCGGTGTCCTGAAGCAGATGCCCGAGAACCTGTTTCCGGCGTTCGTCTCGGCAACCGATGCGCTGCAGGTGGTCGGCATCGACAAGGAACCGCGCTCGTGGATTCCCGCACAGAAAGAGGCGTTTCTGGACTGGTTGCATCTGGGGGGAACCGTCCTGTTGTTTCACGGACCGACGGGCAAGTTCCCCGAGTTCTCCGGTCCGTTGGCGGCGCTGAATTCGCCACTGGACGAACGTCGCTACGGTGCGGGACGGATTCTCAAGATCCCGCTGAATCGGGGACAATTCCAATTGGACGAAGCGCGGCAAGTGCTGGCCGGCCTGCCGAAGAACCACGTTCTGCCCAACGAGAAACTCGAAGACCCGATCGATGTCGTCGACCAGTCGGAGCAGAACCAACCCGATGCGATGAATCAGTGGGGTAACGAGGCCGATCCGTTCGTGGCGAGCTCCTTCCTGAGCCAGCTCAAGGAGATGACCAAGCCGGATCACAACTGGCTGCTGCTGCACTTCATGTTCTGGGTCTACATCGCGATGGTGTTCCCCGGCTGTTTCCTGTTGGGAAAACGGTGGTCCGACTTCCGGGTGGTGTATGCCGGCCTGTTGGGGACAGTCACGCTGTTCAGCCTGCTGTTCTCGATCGTGGGGCAGCGCGGCTACGGTGAGGCGACGGCCGTGCATTCCGTGGCCATCGCCAAGTCGCTGCCGGACGGCGGGCTGGATGTCACGTCGTGGTCCAACGTGTTTGTGACGGGGGGCGCCGACTATGACATAAAACACAACGGCCGCGGCGCGTTGTATTCGACGTGCAGCGAGACCGAGCGGGTCAACGGCAAGATCAACAACGGCCTGGACGGATCGTTCGTCGTCGACATCCCGCCGTTTTCGAACCGCGAATTCGCCCTGCGGATCAAGCTTCCCGGCGGCGGTCCCAAGATCACGGTCGACGAACAGAAGCAGACGGCGGGACGGCTGACCGAATTGGTGCTGAGCATCGACGGCATCCAGCCGGGCGCGTCGTCGTTCATGTACGCGCTGCACGGCGACCGCTTCTACTCGCTGCATTGGAACGGGGACAAGTTGAAGCTGTCATCCGATGCCGGCGACGGAACCGCCGTGCTGCGGGTGCAGGCACTGCAGAATTGGTCCCAGAACCAGTACGGCTATGGATACGGCTACGGACAACATCAGCAGACCCCGCAGGAACGGTTCAACCTGATGTTCTCACCGCTGATGTCGCGCAGCCTGAACGTCTCCAAGGAAAGTGAAGCCAGGCAGGTTCGTCTGACCGCCGACGTGGTGCGCATTTACCTGTACACCAAGATGCCCGCCGAATTCGCCGTTCAAAACGCGCGCCTGGGTGCGCAGGACGGACATGTCCTGTACTGCGTGGACGTGCCGCTGGAACAGTAAACCGCCAAAGCAAAACGCCCTTCCGACATCGCTGGTGAACGGCCGGGCCGCAGACTTCAGTGAGAAGTGGAAAGTGATCAGTGCAAAGTGCAAAGTATTCGGGTGGCGGCTCAGTTTGAAAACGGAATTTGTGTGGCACGCCCTGAGTCTTCGAAGGGCGTGGGAATTACGCTATGCCTCGATCCACGCCCTTCGAAGACTCAGGGCGTGCCACTCAAACCGGAGCGGATCGCCTTTCATTTTGCACTTTGCACTGACCACTTCTCACTTCGCACTCGCTCGAATCAACTGATCCGTCGCCACCGAACAACGTCTGCCTGATGGCTTCCCTCGTCTTGTCTTGGAAAGTTACTGATGAATATTGCCGCCAACTCCAACGGCACGGTGCAGCCTGTGATTCAGGTGGACGATGTGGTGCATTCGTTCAAGGGTCGACGAGCCCTGGATCACGTCACCTTTCAGGTGATGCCGCAGTCGCTGCACGGCTTTGTCGGTCCCAACGGCGCCGGCAAGACGACGTCGCTGAAGATCATCTGCACGCTGCTGCGTCCGCAGTTCGGCGTGGTCAAGGTGTTCGGGCACGATGTGGTCGACGAGCAGAAGCTGGTCCGCCGCAAGATCGGCTTCATGCCGGACCACTTCAGCACGTACC
>JANMLE010001194.1:0-4434 GCA_031372385.1 Planctomycetota bacterium
CCATCCGCTGGCCGGCATGCACCTGCAGCAGCGTTACGTAGCGGAGGCGTTTCGCATCGGCGGAGCGGACTATCTCACCCCGATTCAAACCGCGCGCGACTTCCTCAAGCACCGCACCCCGGATCCCGGCATCAGGCTCGAGTGTTCGTACGAACGCGGGGTCCGGCCCGCGTCATTGGACCGCGTGATCCCGCCGATCGTCGCCAACGCCATTCGCCAGAGCCTGCCGATCCTGGACCACAAACTGCGCGGCGACTTCCTGAAGCACGCGATCCTGGTCGGCCCCGAGATGCGCGGCAGCTCGCCAATCCGCATCGACCGCAGTCCCGTCACGAGACAATGTCCGAACATCGCCGGCCTGTACCCGGTCGGCGAAGGGGCGGGCTACGCCGGCGGCATCGTCAGCGCCGCCGTCGACGGACTGCGCAGCGCCCGCAGCATCGTCAGTCAATTCGCGCCGCTGAATTCGCACGGGGCAGCGCATGAGTAGGCCTCACGCGGTCTTTGATGAGACGTTCCTCCTGTTGGAGTGTTGGTGAGCCGGGTGGCGTAAGCCCCCGGACTCTTCGCTACACGAGTCCGAGGGCTTACGCCACCCGGCTCACCAAGAATGAGCAATTCGAGAAACCATGAAGCGCTGGGACATCTTTTGCACTGTGGTGGACAACTTTGGAGACATCGGCACGTGCTGGCGACTGGCTCAGCAGTTGGCTCACGAACACGCGGCGAGCGTCCGACTGTGGGTCGACAAGCTCGACAGCTTCGCCTGCCTGTGCCCTTCGATTTCGACCGCCGCCGCCGTGCAGCATGTGGGCCCGATCGAGATTCGCCGTTGGCCATCCGACTTTCCGGCCATCGATGTGGCGGACGTGGCGGATGTCGTCATTGAAGCCTTCGCCTGCGAACTCCCGCCAACGTACATCGCCGCAATGGCTCGGCGGGGCGTGGCTCCGGTGTGGATCAACCTCGAATACCTCAGCGCCGAAGCGTGGGTGGACGAGTGCCACTTGCTGCCGTCGCCTCATCCGAGATGGCCGCTGACCAAGCACTTCTTTTTTCCCGGCTTCACGTCCAAGACTGGCGGGCTGCTGCGGGAGCGCGACCTGCCGGCCGCCCGCGCCTCGTTCGATGCGGCGGCGGAAACGGAGTTCTGGCGCAGCCTGGGTGTGACTCCCCGCTCCGACGACGAGCTTCGCGTTTCACTCTTCTGTTACGACAACCCGGCTCTGCCGGAATTGCTTCAGAGTTGTGTCGACGGTCCCGCCGCTGTGCGAGTTCTGGCCGCGCCCGGTGCCGCCACCAAACAGATCGCGCGTTGGTTCGGGGACGCGCTGTCGCCGGGGAATCAACTTCGGAAAAGGGGACTCACGGTGCAGGCGCTGCCGTTCCTGCCGCAAGCCGGCTTCGACCGGTTGCTCTGGTCGTGCGATGTGAATTTCGTGCGCGGCGAAGATTCGTTCGTCCGTGCCCAATGGGCCGAGCGACCGTTCGTGTGGCAGATCTATCCGCAGGCGGAGAGCGTGCATCTCATCAAACTCGATGCGTTCTTGCAGCGATACCTTGCCGAATTCGGGGACTCGGAAGCCGACGCGGTGCGGCGTCTTTGGCACGCATGGAATGGTGCCGGCGACACGACCGGTGCCTGGCAAAGCTACGCCGCAAACCGACTGTCGATCGGGCGGCACGGGAAAGTCTGGGCCAGCCAGCTTGACCGACTGGGCGATCTGGCCAACAATCTGGTCCGCTTCGTGCTTCGAAACTGAGGCACACGACTTTGTGCGTTGCGGCGCGTCCTGGCCACGGTGGGCGGACGCGGATGTTTTACTTCGACAGACAAGATGGGAAAGTGTCATGAGTGTCAAGATCGCCGGCGAGCTTCAGTCGGGCAACGTCGTCATTGTGGAGAATGTGCCAGTCGTTGTCCTGAAGGCGCAATACAACAAGTCGGGTCGCAACGTGGCGATGGTCAAACTGCGCACCAAGAACCTGATGACCGGCCGCATTTCGGAATTGATCTACAAGGCGGACGAGAAGCTGGAAGGGGTGATGCTCGAGAAAAAGAACTGCACCTACTCGTACGCCGCGCCCCCGATGCAGGTCTTCGTGGACTCGGATTTCAACCAGTACGAAATCGATTCCGAAGTCATCGCGGAACTGGAAAAATTCCTGGTTCCCGACATGACGGATGTCTGCGAGGTCACGTTCTACGAGGGGCGTCCGCTGTCCGTGGTCCTCCCCAAGACGATCATCCGCGAAGTGGAATACACCGAGCCGGCATCGCGCGGCGACACATCGGGCAAGATCACGAAGGCAGCAGTCCTGAAGGACTCGAAGCACGAACTCCAAGTTTCCGCGTTTGTCGAAATCGGCGACAAGATCGAGATCGACACGGAGACCGGCGAGTTCCGGCGCCGCTGCACGTGACAGCGGGCAACGGCCCCCCGCCATCCGCGGCGGGGCGCGCGGTTGCGGCGATGCCCGAGTCCGCCAGGCCAGATTATTCACGGCGTCGTAGCTGAGTTCGCAAGAACACAGAGCGTGTGAATCTTTGTAGCGTGGGTTTCAGCCCACGCAAGATGTCGTACCGCGGCGGCTAAAGCCGACGCGACATCTTGTGCTGGATCGCCATTGAACTTGAAAGATTCACACGCTCTCAGGTCCTGGCCCGATGCTTCGCTAAATTCTGGCGAATTCAGCGACGAACAGCGTGTCAGTCGAGCCGCGACCGTGAGGGAGCGGTCACTTCCAAGGAGACCGCTCCCGTACGGTCGCGTCTCTTCAAGGAACACGAATAATCCGGGCCAGTGCAACCGTGGCTCGACCGCGGGAAAGCTGCGGGATCTCCTTGGAAACCGGAGTCCAACATGACCAAGGAATTGCCGACGAACATTCCCGGCGGCGGTAAAGCACATCCGTGTACCGCCTCTGGACCGGCAGCGCCGCTCCAGGCTGAACAATCCGCGGAAGTGCCCGAGCGTCTGCCGGAGCTCACGCTGGGTCGGAGGCCGGTCGCCGTTGAACCGGTCGCCGCATCGTTGCCGAAATCCCCGGCCGCGCCGGCGGAAGCCGATTTGTCGCTCATCGAAGCCCGCTGCCGACTGAAGGCGAACGGGGCGCGGTGGGCCGCCCGACGTCATCGCCGCCTTGCGGAAGGAGCGAATTTCGCCATCGACATCGACCCGGTGGATCGCGGCCTGATCGCCAGTGCCAGGGGACTGCCAAATTGCTTTCTTTGGATGTGCCATCCCACAGCCCCTTCGCCATCCGACTTCGATCGGTACGAAACTGTTGGCGGTTGCTTCGATGCCGTCGCCGATGTGGTCTGCCTGCTGAGACAAACTCAGGATGAGCCGGCTTCCCCGCGCGGCGAATGGGAGAAACTGTTGAACCTGCTGGCGGAAGCCCAGTCCTCCCTCCGGGTCGCGATCGCCGCCATTCACGGCCCGACCGACACGGACCAGTGGCTGGTCTTCAACTGGCTGAAAGCCACCACCACGGAAAAGCACGTGTTCATTCCGCGGCACATGCGGATTGATGATCCCGCCGACCCGGCTCAGTGGGGCGACCTGTACGTTCGCATCGAGGCGATGGGGGCGGTGATGCGGAAGACGCGGCGGCGCGACACGCATCGCAAAGAATTGCTGGCGAAGCTGAGGCACACCGTCTCCTGTGTCACCACCGATGCGAAGCCCCCGCTTTACGGTTGGCAGATCCTGATCGCGACCGTGGAGGAACTTGTCCGCGATGGTCTTCCACCAAGCAACCGGGAACTGCGCGAGTTGCTTGCCCCCATCATCGACCGCCTGCCCGACCTGCCCGATGTCCCGCATGGATTTCAGTTGGTGCTCCGCGAGATTGACCGCGACATGGCGACCCGTCCCACGCCGGAAGCCCCGGTGGCGACACCACCGACGCCGGAGGTTCGCGAAGTCGCCCGCCTGTTGAACGGCCGCTCGATGGTCTTGATCGGGGGAGACCAGCGTCCGGCGAGTTGCCGGGCTCTTCAAGACGCATTCCAGCTTCAAGAGTTGATCTGGATCGAGACGCGGGAGCATGAGTCGATCGCCAGCTTCGAGCCGTCCATCGCCCGACCCGATGTCGCCGTCGTCGTGCTGGCAATCCGCTGGTCCAGCCACTCGTTCGGCGAAGTGCGGGAGTTTTGTGACCGGCATGGAAAACCGCTGGTCCGATTGCCAGGCGGTTACAACCCGAACCAAGTCGCGGTGCAGATCCTGTCGCAATGCAGTACACGATTGTCAGAAAAGTGATCCCGGTCCCCGCGTTGCCAGTGTTCCGCGGGGCGCTAAGGGGCTGTGCATTTTTTACTTCCGAGAGTTACTCGGTGTGTCGCGACACGAGCGGTGTCTCCCTGCCACGGCCCGGTATCACCGCTTCGCCTTCTCATTCGCGCTCCTTTTGATTCGCGCGGACCAA
>JANMLE010001196.1:0-1592 GCA_031372385.1 Planctomycetota bacterium
CATGCAGTCGCCGCTGCGGAACAACAGCGCGTCGTTCTACGAGCATTCGCACATCGGTTGGAGCGTCAACAATCCGCACTACTTCATGCGGTTCAACGGTGGCGGCCCGATCCCCCCGTTTGGCGGCTTTCAACCGAACGCCGGTCTGCACGGGGGATTCGCCGTCGGGCATTCCCAGTTCGATTTCTTGTTCGGACAAGGAGCGTCGTACACCAGCACATCGGTGACGCCGGTGTTGACGACGACCAATGGTTACCCCGGTTCCCTGTTTGTCGGAAGAACACGGCCGTTTGTGACGGGTCTCGTTCCGGTGGTCGGCGGCGGATTCGCCAATGTTCCGCCGATGGGCCCGTTGGAATCGCGCGTGGCGACCGGACAGTTGCGCATGAACCGCGGTCGTTTGGAGTTCCCCGGTGTGGATGCCGCCGGAGTTCCTCCCGCGCCGTTGCCCGAAGCGGGTGTTCGGGCGCTGGCGCGCGAGGTCGCCGCGCCGGTCACACGTTCGACATCATCAACCCCGTCCCCGCGAGACATGTCCGCCGTCCAATACTTGGAACGAGCGGTCGCGGCCGAGAAGGACGGGCGTCCCGGTGTCGCCAAGATCTACTACCAACTGGCCGCCACCAAGGGGGACGCCCTTATCAAGGCCGAGGCCGCCCGGAAGCTCGACGGCCTGAAGTCGCGGTAGCCCGGATTGTTTTCACCACGGAAAACACGGAACTTCACGGAAGGAAACAAGAGTAAGACGTCGCGTGAAAGCGCCTCCTTCTGCTCGACAAATGCAGCGCAAGACGCCAGCTATGTGCAACTCTTCCACTTCCGTGTAATTCCGTGTTTTCCGTGGTTCCTCATGAATTATCCGAGGGAAGCCTTCAATCACGGATCGATCACGGGTTCGACCGGCGATCGGTCACTTCTTCGGTATCCGGGCTTCGAGTTGGTTCGTCTGGTTCTGGACATCGGTGAACCGCGCGGGCCATTCGGTTTTGCGGAGCTTGTTCACGGTGGTCCTGGCCGCGTCCCACTGCTGTTCGTGGAGTTGTGTTTCGGCCAGCTTGAGCAGCCCGTTCGGTTCGAGTTTCCGCAGGTCGGCGACTTGTTCCCAGTGCGGGATCGCCTCGCTCCAGCGTTCTTGCGTCTGACGCAGTTCGGCCATGACCGCGTGGTTTTCGGCTTCGCCGGGCGACGCCTCGATGATCGACGTCGCGGCTCGTTCCGCTTCCGCCTCGTTGTCCTGCAACCGCTCGGCCAGTTGCTGATACAGCGTCAGGTCATGCCGGTGCAGGTCGATCAGTTTGAGTAACTGCTTCGTCGCCGCCGGACTGTTCTCGGTGGCGTCGTAGCATTCGATCAATGCCTTGTGCGTCTCGGCATCGTGAGGTTGCAGGTCGACGGCGAGACGGAGTTGTGTGATCGCCTTTTCGAGTTCATTGCGGCCCTTGTAGGTCAGTCCGATCGCCTTGCGCAGGATCGGGCTGTCCTGCCCGGTCTTAGCCGTTTCGGCGTCGAGGTGCGCGACGTACGCATCCAAGTCTTCGGCGCTCTGCAGGACTTCGTTGAGCGTGCCGAGTTGCCCCGCTCGTTCTTCGCTC
>JANMLE010001197.1:0-3240 GCA_031372385.1 Planctomycetota bacterium
CCGGATATGTCGGGATGTTGCCGATCAATCGGCAAAATCGCCAGTCTTCAACCACGTTCCAGACTGTCCCCTTGGGAATGTGGTTGAGATAAGTGACTTCCCATTGATTCGGACGAAGAGCACCAAGCCCTTCGTGTTGCAGAAATCGTTCGAACTGCTCAAGAGCATCTTGGAAGCCAGCGCGAACCGCCGGATACCCCAGGTAAGAACTTCCCGTTGGACCAAGCCAGTTGAAGTGAAGCCGACCGTTCTGAATTTGGATCATTCGATCTGAACGTGAGTTCTTGATTTGCAGTCGGCTGGAAGGGTCTTGGGTCAAACGAAAGTTCACCCCAAGCCCCCCCCCACTGTCCCTGCTCTCCAAAGCTTTCGGATACGGGGTCCAGTGTTGGAACATCCTGTATGTCACCTGACCAGACGCCGGAATCCAGTGTTTTCCAAAATGCGCCAAGATGAGCGTTCTTCAACTTTGGCAGAGGATCAAATTGAACGCCTAAGATCGTCTCGACGACCGGAGGACTCGTGTAGTTTGGAGGCTCATTCATTGCAGGATCGCTGACTTTGAGGTGACCTGGCTGGGGATTTGTATCGAACACCCGGGTCCATTGAAATGGGGGAATCTCATTGTCCACAGTCGTCGCATCGGCACCCGCGAACAGACTTCGTGCCAAACGATCCGAGGAGCAAGTTAGCTGATTCGGACGCTGATTTCACCACGCAACGCTCCGTAGGGTCGGTATCTTCCACCGTTTGCCAAGATGGTGGTCGTTGCCCGCGCAGTCAATCGACGGCACTCAGTTCACGCGGACTCACCCGCGAAGCCGGAACGAATGGCCGTCACCGCTTCGCGCAGCGCGGTTGCGTTGTCGAAGTCGGCGAGGCGGCGTTCCAATTCGGTTCGCGGGAGATCGCGGTCCGTGAGCAACTGGCGATCGAGCGCGGGGAGCACGCGGGTCAGTTCGTCCACGATCGTGATGTGGGCATGCACGGCGGTGCGCGACAGCGGGTTCAGGTCGATGGCGATCACCTTTCGTCCGGATGCCACCAGCGCCTGGCAGCGGTCTCCGTCTTCGAGCGGGATCAGCACGACATCCGCGCGGCCGACGCCATCGGGATGCATGAACCGTCTCTGGCTGTCCAAGCCCGGCAGCACTGCGGGCGTGGGTGCGGTTCCGAATTGAAGGGCGCGATTCATGCCCTGTTCCCGCAAATGGGCCAGGATGCATTGGGCCCGCTGTGGCGTGTGGTGGAAGATGTTCACTTCGAACAGCACGCTGGGATGGTTGGCGGCGAACGGGCCGAGTTCCGGGCCGATGAGCGCGGCCACGTTGCCGTTCAGGGTGATGACGGGATGCGATGCCAGCGTCAGCAGCGCCGAGGCCGCCGCGATGGCTCGTTCTGCGAACGGGTGGGTTCGCTCGCCGATCAGGTAGTCCAGCGCTTCGCCGCGACCGTGGGCGACCAGCCCGCTCTCGGTCACGACCCCTTTGTGCAGCCCTTCGACCAGCCGCTCGCGGAGCCGCAAGGATCTGGCACGGGGGTGCGAATCGGGAATGTCACTCATGGGATCAGCCGTGTTCCGTGGGGATCGATCTGGCAGGGGGTCCAATGTTCGGCCATCCCCGCCGGGATTGTGGCCAGCACCGCGTGTCCGAGCATGATCATCGTCGCCGAACCGCCCGCCGATGTGACGCTCTGAATCGCGTCGCGCACCGACGGGTTGGAGAGCAGACCCGTTTCGACGGCGAATTGTCGTGAGCGTTCAAGGAGTGACTCGATCGTCGCACTGGCGAAGTTCGCGGCCAGCCATTCGATGGCGCTGGTCCCCGCGGTCGCGAGCTTTGCGGCCATGCTGCTCGAACTGAGCACGTTGCGCGTCGACAGCGGTCCGAAGCTGCGGTAGTAGAGCGGGGGCGCCGTCACGTGATCCATGCGGAGGCAGTCAAACGGTCCGCCTTGGCAGCGTCGGTAGACGATACCGCCACACAGTTGCGCCGCGACATCGCCGACTCCCGTCTGGTGGTTCACTTCGGCCGTGTGGGCGATCAGGCCGAGTTGTTCACGGGACCGGCCGCGTGAAAAGTATTGGTTGAGTGCGAACGCGGCACTCAGCGCACCGGCGGCACTCACGCCGAAACCGCAGCCCAGCGGGAGCTCCGTTTCCAAATGGATCGTCACCGGCTCGGTGGCCAGTTCCAGCAGCACTTCCAACACGGGAAGCAGGTTGATCGGACGCCCGTTCAGCAGGACCGCGCGATGGGCGGACGGCTCGATCGCCGCTGTGACGCCCGCCTCCAGGCAAAACGCCAAGCCGCGCGAGACTGTTTCGCCGGGGGTCGGCCCGAAACTCGGAACGAAGAATCCGGTGACACTTCCGGGCGAGAACGCGATCGGACCCGTGATCACGGTGACACAGTCCTTTGCACGTTGGCGGAATCATCGGCTCCGTTTGCCGCCATCCCCGCAGCGACCGCGCAGCGCTGTGCCGTCCCGACGACCAGAGTCGCCGCGGCATACCCGAACGGCTCCGCCACACCAACTCCCGCCGCGGTAGCAAGCACACGCAGAATCGCCTGATGGTGGATCGTGTGAGTCAGCGCGTACAGGACTTCACGTCCCAGGGTCGACGCGAACAGTTGCGGCGGAAGGTCGATCGAAACGTAGTCACTCACTTCCACGACACGATCGAGCAATCCATTGGGAAGGCGCTGAAACTCGTCGCGCGCGTCCCGCAGATAGTCCAGGGCCTCGCGCGAATCCCGCTCGACGCTCCCACCCCGCTCGCGCTGGTGATATTCGATCCGGCCGGTGACCACGCCGCGCTGCAGCGCCTTGAGATTGTCCAGGCAGTGGCGGACGTGCTCACCGATGCTGCTCTTCAGGCCCACAACCGGCGTCGACTTGCCTTGAAAGGCGTTGTCGGGAAGCTGCTCGACGAGAGTGATCAGGTCGTCGATGACGGCGGTCAGGGCTGTCAGCGGGCCCGGCAACACCTCCGCTTTCGACGCCATCGCCTGGTTCTCTCGGTTCATGGGGAGCAACTCCGGGTGTGTCTCCCCACAGAGGAAACAGAAGCACCAATCTGCCGGGGGAAATGTCCTTCCCACCGCGTAAAACTCGCGTGAATCCGCCTGATTTCCGCATCCAATCCACGACTTCGCGGCCTTGCCGGGAGCGGCTCGGGAGTCTGGCACAACGAACTGGTGTTGTCAACAATTCGTCGCAACTGGTGGGCCGCGG
>JANMLE010001210.1:0-1043 GCA_031372385.1 Planctomycetota bacterium
GTTTTGCCTTCGAAGCCGACGGTACTCAACGTCACCTTCAGTTGCGGATGGTCCCCCTTGTATACGGCCTGCGGGTGTTCCAACGAGGCGATCGACAGATCCTTCGGCCGAAACGTGGAACCGAGCATCACCGGATAGACCGGGATGTTCGACGCCTTCAGCGATGCGGCCATCGGGGCCAGCGCCTTGCCCGAATGGTCGCGGCCTTCGGTGAACAGGATCAACCCCATCACGTCGCCCCCCGAGACGGCACCACCCGATTGCAGCGCCGCGGCGAGATCCGTGGTTCCGGTCACCAGGCTGGCGGAGGGCGCCGTCACGATCTGTTCCAGTTGCTCGCGCTCGACCGCCTCGGTCTTGGCGGCGAAGGCGAACAGTTCGATCCTGGCGAGTGACTTCAGTTCATCAAGCAACGGACGCGGGACGGTGGCGAGCAGCCGCCGGGCAATCTCTTTTCGCGGCAGCGCGTCCAACTCGCGAAAGATCGCCAGCAACTGTTTGCGACGCGACTCTTCGAGCGCCGCGCGGCGATCCTCGTCGGCCGTCTCGGCGGGGTCGACCCACTCCGGTTCGCGCTGCTCTTCAAACGCCTGCTGCCAGCGATCCAGCCGCGCGTCGATCGAGGGGTTGCCGATCATTCCCAGCCCGCGCGCCCAGCGCAGCTTTTCGGACAGCATCGCATGCACGTCAGTGGTCCCCATGCTTTCGGACAGGTCGATGCCGATCAGGATTCGACCGGTTCGCTTCTGGTCGAGCGTCCAACTGAGCACCGGCTGCAACAGCGTCATCAGCACCGTCGCCAGCACCGCGACCCGCAACGCCAGCAACCAGTTCCCGACCGTGCGGGAGACCAGTTGCCGTTCGTACCGCAGCAACATCAGGATCAGCACCAGCGTCAGCCCGACCGCCGCAAGGTGCGCGCAGAGCACCAGCGTCGATTGCGCTCCCTGGAAAACAAGATGTCGGGTCATCGGGGACATGGATCAGACCGGATGGCGGGGCAACGATCAAACCGAAGGTCGCCACGGTCGCCAGACCGTGGG
>JANMLE010001216.1:0-1525 GCA_031372385.1 Planctomycetota bacterium
CACCGGGGCTTCCCGTTGGTCCAGCCCCGGCCACCCCCGCCGCACTCCAAAAGCCGCGGTACGCCTGAAGTCGCGAAGTTCGACCCGTCCCGTGCTGCCGACTACTGGGTGTCGTTGACCGACTCGCAGTCGACTTTGCGATCGATCCGCTTCATCAGGCCCTTCAGGACTTTTCCGGGGCCGACTTCGAAGAACGGTGCGGCCCCCTGCCCCAGCAGCCAGCGGATGGAATCTTCCCACAGGACCGGTTGCGTGACCTGTCGGACGAGCACGCTGCGGATGTCCTCGGGAGCCGAATGGACGCTGGCGTCGACGTTGGAAACGACGGGGATTCGTGGCGGAGTCAGCGTCACGCTGTTCAAGACCTCCGCCAGTTTCGCACAGGCGGATTCCATCAGCGGAGTATGGAAGGCTCCGGCGACGGCGAGCGGGATTGGCTTGCCGCCCGCTTGTTCAATCAGTTCTGCCGCCCGATCGCAGGCGGCCTTGTCGCCGGACAGGACCGTGTTCCCCGGACACAGGAAGTTCGCGATCCAAATCCGTCCGGTCGCGGCGGCCCCTGCGCAGACGGCGTCGACTTTGGGGCGATCCAGCAACAGCGCACTGACCATGCCCGACGGAGTCGCATCCGCGGCGGCCTGCATCGCTTCGCCGCGCACCTTCACGACGCGGACTCCGTCTTCAAAGCTCATCGCTCCGGCAAACACCAGCGCCGTGTATTCGCCCAGGCTCAGTCCCGCGGCAAACCGGCAGGCGCTGACCACCTCGGGACGCTCGGCCTTCAGCATCTCCAGCGCGGCCAGGCTGGTGACGAACAACGCGGGCTGGCTGATGACCGTGGTGTTTAGTTGCTCGGCCGGACCTTCGAAGCAAAGCTGGCCGAGGTCGTAGCCGAGGATCTCACTGGCTCGGCGATACAGTTCACGCGCGGCGGGGAACCGTTCGGCAATGGTCTTTCCCATGCCAACGTGTTGAGCCCCCTGCCCTGGGAACAAGAATGCGGTTTGGCTCATGTCAGTGATCTTTCAATTCAGTTGTCCGGTTGGTCTCGGACCACCTCGTTTAGCCCCAACGCCAACGGCGTGGGAGCGGATTCGGGCGAACCCTTGATCGCACGCACGCCGTTGGCGTTGCGGCTAAACGATCAGAACTCGACCACGGCCGGCAGGCTTCAATTCATCGCCGTCGACGGTTCCTTGTCGAGAGCCTCGACGATCTGTTCGTTCAGCCGCCGGGCCTTCAGGGTCGTTGCCATGCGGAGCGCGTTCTGGATCGAACGGGCATTGCTGGCACCGTGGCAGATGATCGAGATCCCCTGCACTCCCAACAGCGGAGCACCGCCCGTTTCGTGGTATTCGAACCGCTTGGCGAGCGTATGAAAGGCCTGGATGGCGAGAGCCTTTTCGGTGTTGAGGGCGGCGAGGATTTCGGCCGACACGGTTTTCATCAGCATGTCCGCAAAGCCTTCGGCCGCCTTCAGCAGGACGTTGCCGACGAAGCCCTCACAGATGACGACGTCGGCGGC
>JANMLE010001227.1:0-2111 GCA_031372385.1 Planctomycetota bacterium
GGCGTAGTCGGCACGGGCCGGGCGTTCCCCTTCGTGAAGCGCGTGCGTCGCCTGATAGCCGGCCAGATCGACCGCCTTCGCCAGCGAGTCGCGTTCTTCGGCGGGGAGTTCATCGGGAATCGACATGCTGTCGCTGCCGTCGAGCAGCAGCCACAACACCGGCTTCGGCTGGCTGACGAACACCAGTTCCAAGGTGGGATCGGCCAGGATCAACAACAGCGAGCAGAGCGCGACCGCACGCAGCGCGGCAAGAAACAGCCGCGTCGGCTGATGGCCGCGCGCCTGCCAGCGCAGGTAAAACCAGACCGACAGTGCCGCCAGTCCGAGGCAGCCGAAGACGACCAGCGCCGGCTGCGCATGCGCCCACGCCGAGCCAAACGACACATGTGCCGAGTCGATTCTCGACACGTCGTCATAACCCAGCAGGCGGCCAATCGTCGTCGTCCAGTTCATGTCGTCGTCTTCTTCTGACCGAGCATCGGCCAAGCCAGCACCAGCTTTTCCAACAGCAAGCAGCCCAGCACGCACCAGGCAAACAGTTTCCACAGATCCTGACCGCGGCGGGTGCCACCCTCGACGCGAATCGGCTCGTCCGCCGTCAACACCCGGGCATGTTCATGGCCGAGTTTCTGTTGCAGGTCCGCGATGCCGATCATCGTCAGGTTCGATTCCTGTTCCGATCCGTTGACGGCCACGGGAATCTCATCGAGTGACGCGGAGGCGGAACCGGGAGTTGAACTATCAGGCCGTTCCGACGCGACCAAGTAAGTGCCGGCAAGGACGGGTCGTCGAATCATCACGCCGGAGACATCCGCGCCGATCGCTTCCAGATTGAGCGGCTCGCGCAGCCCCGACGGGCGGGTCACCGCCAACCGCAGGTCGGTCCGGCGTTCGATCGGCAACACGATCTTCTGACCCGCCTGATAAGTCCGTGTTGGCAGCGTCCCCTCCATCAACTGGCAGAACGCGCGGTGGAACACGTACATCGCCCCCGAGCCGCGCAGCAAATTCCAGTTTGAGGTCGCACCGCTGGTGAACATCACCACGCGACCGGCTCCGATCGTTCGTTCGACGGTGAACGGCAGGTGATTTGTGTCGAACGCAGCGAGCACGCGCGGCAGACTGCGCTTCGCCAGTTCCTCCGGCGGAAGGCTGCGGTCCACGAGTGGCAGCGGTGAACGCCAGTTCCACCAGGCCGGTTCGATCATGCGGAACTTGCGGTCTTCCTCGGCCTCGCGCGCCGACTGCTCCGATGATCGGGCCGACTGCCGCGTCGCATATTGGTCGAGGAACGACTTCTCTTCGGTCAGTCGCTTGGTTTCCAACTTCAACATCGAATCGAGGACCGCGCCGCTCAACTCGGCCCGCACCGCCTTGAAGAACGGGGTCGCTTCGAACAGCGACGCGAGCGACTTCGGGTCTTCGCCGTCGACCAGGAAGAAATCGTGCTGCATTGAGGAGAACTCGGCGTAGAACGCCTTCACTTGCTGGGGCGCCTCTTCCGGCGTGACACCCAGCGGCTTGGCATCCAGCGGAGCGGGAAGAATGCCGCGTCCGTCGAGCCACGCCCGTTCCTGCCAGCTCACCGGATCGAAATTCCCGCCCGCCAGGATGACCAGCGGACCGCCTTGCTGCACGTATTCCCTCAGCAAGGGAATCATCGATTCTTCGGGGCGTTCGATGCCGGCGATGATCACCAGCCGCGCTGTTTCGAGCAGTTCCTGCGTCACTTGGTCGGGACGCACGTGCTCGATGTGAATCAGCCGCCGCTGCGCCTTGTCGCTGCTCGTGCGCGGCGCCATCAAGTGGCGCAGAGCGTAGGTCTCACCGATCTTGTTCTTTTCGAGGTTCTCCTCATCGCCGAACTGATCGACGAAAATGACCGGCAGCGACGCGACGATCGGAATCACGATCTGTTGCCTGTTGTCCGACGGCAACTGATCCGTCGACTGCAACTCCGACTGCACGACCAATGTGGCCACCGCGGAACCGGGCTTGAGCGGGTCGGCCAGAACGTCGAACTGGTGCGTGAATTCAATCTCGCGCGACTGGCCGGGTGACATCTCGACCGCCTGGCTGGCGACCTCGGTGCCGTCGATCAGCAGGCGGGC
>JANMLE010001254.1:0-2054 GCA_031372385.1 Planctomycetota bacterium
ATTCCCCAAGGAGATCAACGATCCCGAAGAGTCCGACATCTTCGGCCGCAAGTGTCTGATCGCCCGGCGGCTGCTGGAGCGGGGTGTGCGGTTCGTTCAGATCTGGTCCGGCTGCGACAACGGTTTCCCCCGGCGAAACTGGGATTCGCACGAAGACATCCAGCGCGATCACGGACCGTTGTCACTCGGCATGGCCCGCGGTGCCGCGGCGTTGATCCGGGATCTCAAGCAACGCGGCATGCTCGATGACACGATCGTGCATTGGACGACTGAGTTCGGCCGGATGCCGTGTGCTCAATCGGGCAGGGGCCGCGATCACAATCCGTTCGTCTTCACGAACTGGCTCGCTGGCGGTGGCATCAAAGGGGGGATCAGCCACGGCCCCAGCGACGAATGGGGCTACAAGCCGGCCGATCGGGACCATCCCACCGAGGTCTACGACATCCATGCCACGCTGCTGCAACTGCTGGGAATCGACCACACCCAATTGACGTTCCGCTCCAACGGCATCGATCGCCGCCTGACCGACGTGCATGGCCATGTGATCAACGAATTGATCGCCTGATTGCGTGAACCCGGATAATTCATGTTTCTTCAGGAGCCGCGCTATTTGTAGCTGAATTCGCAAGAATTCAGCGGACAGTCTCACCACGACCTGAGTTCTTGCGAACTCAGCTACAACGCCGTGAATCATCCGGGTGAATGTCACAGCGGCGAAACCATTGACGCCTTGGAGTGGTTGATTGAGCGGTTGAATGCCGTCTGCTAGTCTACGCCGCGTCATCGGGCTGCGTGTCGGATTGGTCGACAGGCAGCCCGCGATACTTCCGCTTGCTGAAATCCGACGGAGGCGCGTCATGCTGAACCGAAACTGCTTCGTGGCGTTTTACGCGGCATTGGTTGGCTGTTGTTTGCTGCCGGCACTGGCCGTGTACTCCGACGAGCCGGCCGTTCCGAACAAGGCGGGGGCCGCCCCGGCGGGTGAACTGACGCCGCTCAACAAGGCGGGCACCGTCCTGATCGACTTGAAGGGACGGCGGCTGCTGGTCAAGTCGGAGGTGGTGTTGCGCGAGGGGCTGCTGGAGATGCTGGTCTGTCTCAAGCAGACCAAGGAGCACGAATCGATCCTGTCGGTCGACGCCAAGGCGAAAGAGATCCACGCGGGACTGATCGCGCTGGGTGCCGAAGCGGGCAGTCCCGCCAAGTTTGTCCCGGAATACAAGCCCGCCTCGGGGCAGCCGATCAACATCTTCATGACTTGGACCGACGCCGATGGCAAGCTGCATCGCGTCCCCGCGCAGTCCTGGGTCAGGCACGCCACACGCCGCTATTTCGTGCAAAAGCTGGAGGCGTTTCCCAAGGGACTGAAGCTGGCCGCGGACAGCGACCTGAAGTGGGACGAGCGGCACAAGGAATTGCTGTGGTACGGAACGATGTCGGAAGCGCAGCGCGACAGCTTGCAGAAGCTGACCACCGATGCGGCGTTTCGGGCGGCGATCAAGGCGATGTTCGAGCAGTCGCAGATCCGCCAGATGGAGGCGCAGTGGGTGTTCGCCGGCAGCGGATTCAAGACCGATGCCACCACGGGCGAGAAGTATTATCTGGCCGAAGTGGGCGATCTGATCTGTGTCGCCAACTTCGCCACGGCGACCGTCGACCTGTCGGTGGAGAGCAGCGCCACGAACGACGGTCTGATGTTTGAAGCCTACACCGAGCGAATTCCGCCGGTCGGCACCAAGGTCACGATTGAACTCGTGCCGGTGTTCAAGAAGCCCGCCAAGTAGGCGACGACAGGGGCGGCAGCCACGGGTCTCCGCGTCGTCTGTGCCGTGGACGAAAGACTCCGGTAGACATGAACCGGAAACACTCCGTCTCACCCAGACTCTTCAATGCGTCGTAGCTGAGTTCGCAAGAACTCAGGTCGTGGTTCGATGCTTCGCTGAATTCTTGCGAATTCAGCTACGGACAGGTGAAAAAACCGCCCCGCGTGTGAAACAGTGCCGGTCGCGCAATCCGTTCAGCCCGTGTGGGCGTGACGTTCCGCGAAGCGCGCG
>JANMLE010001260.1:0-6419 GCA_031372385.1 Planctomycetota bacterium
CGGCGGCATGCGGCGGTGATCGCCAAGCAGCTTGATCGCGTGGGATCTCACTTCGATGTCGTGGTCGTTGAGATGCGACCCGATGACGTCGAGACTCGTCCTGTCTTGGCCATTGTTTTCCGCCCCCGGCTTTGTCCCCTCGCCCCTTGCTTTGGAGGGGAGAGGGCTGGGGTGAGGGGTTCTTTCTTCGGTTGATTGATGTTGGGGAGCATCCTCACCTTTCGGCCCCCTCACCCTAGCCCTCACCCCCGACTACGGGGGCGAGGGGACAAGAGCGGCGAGTTGTCCCAAGCCCCACAAGGCGTGCAGCCGCGCGAAGCGGTTGTTCGAGGTGGCGAGCGTCGATTGAAAGAGCGGCACTGATTCGAGGCCGCGTCCGGCGAGAGCGAACTGCGCTCGCTGACGGACTCGCAGATCGGGGTGACTCAACAGTTCCGTCAGCTTCTCGGGCGGGAGTTGCTTGAAGCCGTTGCGGAAGAGTTCGGTGGTCTGCTTCACGACGGGATCGTGGACGTGCTTGGTGTCGAACAGCGTGTAGATCCGTCCGCCCGATGAGCCGCCATTCCAGATCAGGTTCACGAAGTCGGAGACGTACAGCTTGCCGTCGTATCCGAATTCGCAATCGGTGGCCGAGACCGGCTTCATGAAGTCGTGTTCGTCGATGATCTCGAATCCGGCGCCGCGCGGCTGGATGCTGAACGATTCGATGCCGCCGTTGCCGGTGTAGTTGCACAGGAAGAAATGATGGTCGTACCGCGGCGGCAGTCCGGTTCCGGGATAGTAGGTGAACCCCGACGGGCCGGCTCCGAGCTTGCCGACCGGAGGCAGAACCCACTGGGGAGTCTGAGGGTCGAGGGTTGAGAGTTGATGTTCCTCTCCTGTCCCCTCGCCCCTCGCCTTGGAGGGGAGAGGGTTAGGGTGAGGGGTTCTTTCTTCGGTCGTTCGTGGTTGGGGAGCGTCCTCGCCGTTCGGCCCCCTCACCCTAGCCCTCTCCCCCGAAGACGGGGGAGAGGGGACAAGAGGAAGACCCTCAACCCTCAACCCTCGCTCCTCCCACAAGTGCCACATCTTCTCCGCATGCCACGGACCGGTCAGGTACGGTTCGGGGATCGACTGAAAGGCCATGTTCCAACCGGCGTCGGCTCCTTCGAGGACGTAGACCAAACGCGAGTGGTCTCCCTTGTCGCAGTTGTTGTCGGCCGCGAAGAGATTGCCGAACTGGTCGAACGCGATCTCCTGCGGGTTCCGCAGACCGCGCATCACGACTTCGAGTTCGGTGCCATCGGGATAACAGCGGAAGACGGCGCCCGTGCGCGGGCCGTGCAGGACTTGGCCCTCGCGCGTCGTGACGTGAAAGCCGCGGTCGCCGACGGAGAAGTAGAGCTTGCCGTCCGGGCCCCAGCAGAGGCCGTGCAGGTCGTGGCCGAGAAACCCCGCGTTGACACCGAAGCCGGTGTGAATGATCGTCCGCTCGTCGGCCACGCCGTCGTTGTTGGTGTCACGCAGCCGCCACAGATTCGGGATGCACGTGAAGTACACGTCGCCATCGGTCGCCATGACACCCGCAGCGAGACCGTCGAGCGTCCCGTTGAAGTCCGGCGCGAACACGGTCGAGCGATCGGCCTTGCCGTCGCCGTCGGTGTCCTCGACCAGCCGCACCTGATCGGCGACCTTCCGAAACCAGTCCATGCCGCCGTCGAACTTCGAGGCGAACTTCTCGTACATCTTCAGCCGGTCGTCGAGCGTCTGGATCTGCAGGTCATCTTCGAGCAGGAAGGGCCGGGTGCGGTTTTCTTCGGTCCCGAGATTGAACCGGTACTCCTCGGCGACAAACACCCGGTTGCGTTCATCAAGCCCGATGGCGACCGGCGACGCCAGCTTGGGCTCGGCCGCAAACAACTCGACCTTCATTCCCTCGGGAACCTTGAAGACCGCCAGCCGCTTGGTGGCCGCATCTGTCCCGTCAGGCAACTCGGGCGGTGCGGCTGCGGTGGCAGGGACGGTGAGTGACCAGAAAAATCCGATTGCGATGAGACGCAACATGGCGCGATTGACGGTCATGGCGGTTACCAGAGGTTAGTGGGTCGTGGAGAGTGGGTGGGCAATCGAACAGATCGATGCAACCACTATCTACCATCCAGCACCGACTATCCACTACCCACTCCTTCATCCGCAAACTCCTCACTTCCGGCACAGACCTTGCGAGATGGTGTTTCGGCTTGTTGAGCCCGATCGTCACAACGACAACCGACAGATCGGCCTAACCGGCAGAATCGTAACTGGATAGATCACGCGACGAACTGGCCCGCGACTCACGAACAATGATCGTGGGGCCGGTGTGTTCAAGTGATTGAATTAGCGCGATTGACAGACCGTTGACATTTGGCAACACCCGGTTGCCAAACCGCGGTTGCCAGTCAGTGCCGCCGCGCCGCGCCGGTTGTTTGGTGACCGGCCAGAGAGTGAAGCGGTGCCATTGGTTGCAGCGCGGATCCACAGAGATCTGCGCGCCGCCACGCTGCGGATGTTGACTTTCGGCAACACTCCGGCACGTGTGATGCGATACAGCATCCTCGTCACCAGGATCGAGTGACTCGCCCCTCTCGACTCTCCCACTCCGGTTGCTCAACGCTCTCAACAACATCGTTCGGAACAGACCGAACTGTCTCGTCTTCGCTCGCCAGATCACGGCCCGTCAAGGTGGTGAACGCCTCAGTCGGGATCGCCAACCGCGGTTTGGTGGGTTCCAAGGGGCTCCTGGGAAACCGGGAGCTTTTCTTAAGTCAATTCGCGGGGGCTCGTCCCCCGTTCATGAAGTTTCCTGCGCAGGGAAAGCGGTGACACCGCCGGCCAGCGGTGTCACCAAAAAACGTCGACGGGAGGGTGTTCCCGTGCGGCAACACTATCGCGTGTAGAGGGTGTTCTCACGTTGTGGTGTCGGTTCGCCCGCAAGCTGTCGCTTGAGGGCACGTGTCCCATCATTTCAATCAAGGAACTCGAAGCATGTTGAAAAATCTTTGGATCGATGAAGCTGGTTTTGTCATCTCCGCCGAGCTCGTGCTCGTGCTCACGATCGCCGTCCTCGGGACCATCGTCGGCCTGAGCCATGTGGTCATGGCCGTCAATCAAGAACTGAGCGACGTCGCCTCGGCGATCGGTTCGCTGGATCAGAGCTTTACCTTCACCGGATTCACCTGCTGCAAGAAGAATGGTGTCAATACGTCCGCCACCGCCGGATCGTTCTTCATTGACACTCCGGACGATTGCGATTGCAGCACGTCGTGTGACCTGATCGCGCCTCCAACGCCTGTTGGGACGAAGAGCAATGGCTGATACGATTGGGACTCTGACCCGTCAGGTCTGATCGTCGCGGTTTCACTGGCCGCGGCCCGGAACAGCTCCGGGCCGCGGTTTTGTTGTCTGTCGGTTTTTTGTCTGAATTGAGCCTGCGAAAGACCCACCCATGAACATTCCCTCCTTAACCCTGACTGAAGTTCTCGGCGATGAATTGAGTTGGCCGTCGACCACGACCGCGATCGACCTGCTCTCGGAAGTGGAGATCATCTTTGGCCGCGACATCCCGACCCAGGAGGTGTTCCTGATCTACGGTCGCGACCGCCTGCAGGAATTGTTTCAGGACGGCGACGAAAGTGACGTCGACGTGCTGATGATCGACATCGTCCGACAGACGGATGAATTGAACCAACTGCTGGCGCTCGTGCAGATCGCCAAGCGGGGCTATGACTACGTCGAGGCGGCCTGAAGCGGTCGAGACCCGCGTCCTGATCGAATCACCCGTGCCATCGCCGCATTCCGCAGTGCGATGGTCGACGACGACATGACCGACGCGGGCCGCCGCTACCGCTCCGAGTTCCATTCATCACGCTCATAGCGTGACTGTGCCAGCAATCGCGCCTGGTCCAATGTGTCCGCCAGGCAATCGGCGGGCTGACCGTTCCAGGCGGCGACCAGGGACGCAAGCACCGCATCGCGAGGCACTGCGATGTTGGTGACGAAGTCCGCGTGGGTTCGTCCGAAACGATAGTCCGGTTGTCGCGTTGGCCGCTTCAACAAGCGGCCGATCCGGGGCAGGTCGAAGTCGTACAGGATCGTGCCGTGGTGCAGAAACGCGTGCTTCAGCCACCGCTGTGAATTGCCGGAGAACTTGCGACCGTCCACCACCAGGTCACTCGTCCCGCACACCGCGACATTCGGAATGACCGATTGCAGGCTGGCCGCGATGGTCTCCATCAGCAGTCGCGTCACACCCAAGACACCGATCGCCCGCAGGCCGTCCGTCAACGGCAGTGCCAGCGCATAGGCCAGGCAACCCGGCCCCACCACGACGGCACCGCCACCGCTGGAGCGTCGGAAAATTGGCGTCGACTCGATCCCGCACTGCGTGGCATCGACCTCGGTCTCGATCTGGTTGGATCGGCCGACCACCACGAAATGGCCGGCGGGCTCCCAGGTTCGCAGGATCGCGCGTGTCGGGTTCTCGTCCACCACATGCAGCAGGACTTCATCCAGCGCGAGATTTTCGGCGGGCGTCGCCAGAGTGATGTCACACCACTCGACGGTTGCGGGCCAGAGATTTGGAGTGCGGTGATTCATCGCCGCGTTCCTTTCTCAACTCGTTTAACCCGGAGCCAACGGCGACGGGGAGTGGCTGACGCGATGAGAGCGCTGGGCACACATCGCCGTCGCCGTTGGCTCCGGGTTAAACGAAGGCGGATGATGCCAGGGATCGAACGTGTGTGATCAGATGTGAATCGCCCGTTTGTCCACGGCGAACGCGGCTTCCTTCATCACTTCGGACAGTGTCGGGTGCGCGTGCGACATGCGGGCGATGTCTTCGCTGCTGGCGCCGAATTCGATGGCCGCGACCGCCTCGGCGATCAAGTCTCCGGCGCTGGGGCCGAGGATGTGGACGCCGAGCACGCGGTCGGTCTCGGCATGAGCCAGCATCTTCACGCGACCTTCTGTCTGCCCCAGCGCCTTCGCGCGGGCGTTGGCCATGAACGGGAATGATCCGCTGCGGTACGGGATGCCGGCGTCCTTCAGTTGTTCCTCGGTCTTGCCGACGCTGGCGATCTCGGGTTCCGTGTAGACGACCCCCGGAATGGCGTCGTAGTTGACGTGGCAGTACTTGCCCGCGAGTCCCTCGGCGCACGCCACGCCTTCTTCCTCGGCCTTGTGGGCGAGCATCGGGCCGGGGATCGCGTCGCCGATCGCATAGATCCCCGGTATCGATGTTTGGTAATGGCGATCCACCTCGATGAATCCGCGGTTGGTGCGCGCCACGTTCAGCGCGTCGAGCCCGAGGTTTTCCGTGTTCGGCAGGCGGCCGACGGCCAGCAGGACTCGATCGCATTCCATGTTGGGCTGGCCCTCGCATTCCACGACGCAGCGGCCGTCCTGGACGCGGGCCGCGGTGACGCGCGTTCCCAATCGGAATTCAAACCCCTGCTTCTGAAACGTCCGCTGCGCCTCGGTGGCGATCTCGGTGTCCATGCCCGGCAGGATGCGGTTGAGGTACTCCAAGACCGTCACCTTCGAACCGAGCCTTGCCCAGACACAGCCCAGTTCCAAGCCGATCACCCCGGCACCGATCACGACCAGATGACCCGGCACTTCCGGGTAGGAGAGGGCCTCGGTGCTGGTTCCGATCAGGTTGCCATCCACCTCGACCCCCTTGAGCGGTGCCGAAATGCTGCCGGTGGCGATCAGGATGTTCTTGGCGGCGACTTCAGTCGGCTGCGGTCCGTCCACCTGCACGCGGCCGGGGGCGAGGATCCTTCCATGACCCGTGTAGCGGGTGATCTTGTTCTTGCGGAACAGGCCGTCGATCCCCTTGGTCAATTGGCCGACGATTTGGTCCTTCCGCTGCATCATCCGGGCGAGATCGAGTTTCACACCCTCGACCGTGACCCCGAACTCCGACAGATGGTCGTGGGCCATGCGGTACAAGTGACTGGCTTCCAGCAGGGCCTTGCTGGGAATGCAGCCGACGCGCAGGCAGGTTCCGCCGAGGGCGTTTTCCCGTTCTATGCAGGCGACATTCATGCCGAGTTGGGCCGCGCGAATCGCCGCGACATACCCGCCGGGGCCGGCGCCAATCACCACCAGATCGTGTTGGTTCATTGCGAGGGAATCTCATCAGGTAAATCAGGTAAGACGAAAGCCCGAACTCGCGCGAGTCGGGCTTGAACCGGGGGGCGGACGCCCTCCCGCGCGGAAAAAATGTGGTTGCGGGGACGTGGCCGACGCAGGCTGCGCTGGCCACGTGGCGGACGCTGCCAGCGTCCTTGTCATCAGTCAGAGGCTATCCGAAAAGCCGTCGTCGCGAGGGGGTGGGGGGGGGGGGTGTTTGGGGGCGGGGGAGCGGGGGAGGGGGGCGGGGGGGGGGGGGGGGGGGG
>JANMLE010001282.1:0-2079 GCA_031372385.1 Planctomycetota bacterium
GTCTTTTTCATGCCGCACTGCCGAGATTTGAGCCATTCAAAGCGACGTCGTGCGGCATGAAAAAGACTCCCGACCCCTTCTCGAATAACCGCTGTATGACACGCCGATCTGCCGGCGAACCTCAAACACTCGTGCCGTTGAACAGGGACTCGATCACATCGCCCTTGTTCAAGCGGACTCTGCGGCCCAGGCGGTCGGTGACTTCGACTTCGGTGGGCAGGCCGAGCACGTGGTAAACAGTCGCGCCGACGTCGTTCGGTGAAAAGCCACGAGTGGCGGGATAGGCTCCGGTCACATCGGATCGGCCGATGACCTGGCCCGGTTGGACGCCCGCACCGGCGAACAGGCCGAAGAAGCACGGTCCCCAATGATCCCGGCCCCTGCCAGCGTTGATCTTGGGGGTGCGGCCGAACTCACCCAACATCATCACCAGCGTGTTTTCCAGCAGGCCGCGCGAATCGAAGTCGTCCAACAACGCGGAGACCCCCTTGTCCAACGGAGGTAGCAGGCGGTTCTTGAGCGTGTTGAAGATGTCGCCGTGGTTGTCCCAGTTTTGGACCCGGCCGATGTTCACCTGCACGATCGGAACTCCGGCTTCAATCAGTCGGCGGGCGGTCAGCAGCGATTGGCCGTCGGTCGTTCGGCCGTACCGGTCGCGCACCCCGTCCGGTTCGCGATGCAGTTCAAACGCCTGGGCCAGACGGCTCGAAGTCAACATGTTGAACGCCAGTTGCTGGTCCTTCTGCAGCCGCAGTGATTGGGCGACTTCTTCGAACTGCGACTGCTTGCGGTTGAGTTCATCGAGCAGCAATTGCCGTCGGCCGAGGTGAACCACGTCGACACCCTGGGCCAGCGTCAGTGCGTCGACGCGAAAATCCTTGTTGTTCGGGTCGCCGGTGATCTGCCAGGGATCGGAATTGGGGCCGAGAAATCCGGCGTGCTGGCCGGGCCACGTCAGCGGGCCTTCACGCAGGAACGTGGGGAGGTTGACTCCGCTGGGAAGACCGTCATCGCGCTTTCGCAGAAACGCCAGCGCGCTGGAGTAACACGGCCAATCGTCCCGCGAGGCCACCTTGTCAAAGAATCCGCCCGGCTGCTTTTCACCGGTCAGGACGTGGTGGGTGGACATCAAGTGATTGTTGTCTTCATGCGACAGCGTCCGGATCACCGCGTACTTGTTGGCCCTGGCCGCCAGCAGCGGCAGATGTTCGCAAATGGAATAGCCGGGGATCGACGTGGCGATCGGATGGAATTCGCCCCGGATCTCGGCGGGCGCGTCGGGCTTCATGTCGAAGGTGTCGTGGTGGCTGGCCGCACCGGTCAGGAAGATGATCACCAGCGACTTGGGGGAACGCGAAGAACCCGCAGCCGTCGCGGGGGCGGGGGCGGCCTGAGTTTGCCGGGCGAGAATCGACGGCAATCCGACTCCCAGAAGTCCGGAATAGCCTGCCTGAAGAAGTTCCCGGCGGTGCAGCCCCGCGCGATGTTGATGCGGATTCACGTCGTCAGTTTCCATTCAGTTGTCAGTTTCCATTCAAGGGAGGAACTATTTCTTCCGGGTTCTCCGCCAAATCTGTTGACGGTCTGTTCGGCTGTTGACAGTTTGTTCGGCGCGGGTCTCCTGACCCCGCCGAAACGGCTGACCGAGGGTCTCATCTTCTGTTTTCAACACGAATCGTGGAGACCAATTCTTTCCATCAGTCGCTCGCACAAATTGCCGCGTCACATCCGCCGTCTCTGCATGTTGCCATCGTGTTGGGTGCGGGATCATACATCCACAGCGACCGAAATGTCAGGCGAACTTGAGTCCGTCTCGTACTGACGATCACCGGAACACCGCGTTCGTCCGAGCAGTCACGAGTTGCCAAATAGCCTGTTGAAAAACACGTGGAGCACGATTGCATCGTGCTCGAAACCCTACGGTGGACCCCAAAAACTGGACCAGGAAATAAGGTGGTTTTGCTGAGTTCTAATTTGGGAGGAGCGAGATGGCCGGCAAGCGTCAGTCACACAGTGTGAGTTTCAAGGCGAAGGTTGCGATCGCGGCGTTGCGGGAGCAGGAGACGGTGTCACAGTTGT
>JANMLE010001284.1:0-2338 GCA_031372385.1 Planctomycetota bacterium
GTCTTTTTCATGCCGCAATGCCGAGATTTGGGCCATTTTCAGCGACGTCGTGCGGCATGAAAAAGACTCCCGACCCCTTCTTGCATAGACTCTCGGTGGTCCCGTCGCTCCGCCGACGGGACGGGTGCAGAGTTGGCCCGCAACGCATCCGGAACTGCTCGCGGCGACACGTCCCGCCGACCCGGCGAGGCCGGTCGCAGAATCAAGCGGCCGCTTGCGATGCCGTCGGCACTCGGGTAAGAGTGTTGATGTGTTGGTGAAGCCATTGGTCATCTCCCTTCTCTGCCTGGAGCTTGCTATGTCGCACACTGTTCCACAGGTCTGCCCCGAATGTTCCGAACGCGTCGATTCGCCTGCCGGTCTGGGTCGGCGCGATTTCATCCGGGTGGTGGCCGGAGGGGCGGTCGGAATGCTGGGTGGTTCGTCGCTGCTCTCCAAAACGGCGGCCATTGCGGCTCCCGGTGAAAAGGCCGCGGCGAAACCGGCGGAGGGACTTGTCCGGGAATTGTTCGCCACGCTGACTGCCGAGCAGAAGTCGGCGATGGTGTTGCCGTGGAATCATGGTGCCGACAAGGGTGGGACGCCGACGCGACTGATGACGCACAACGCCGCCCCGCTCGGCAAGCGTTTGGGCGAGCAGTTCACGCCAGCACAGCAGGATCTGATCCGCGCCACGTTCAAGTCGATTCTTTCGGGTGACGAAGCCTACGAGCGGATCACCCGCCACGGGAAGTGGGACAACTCCGGCTCGTTCGAAGGAAACGGCGTCGCCATCTTCGGCGATCCGTCAGGCAAGGATCCGTTCTCGTGGGTCTTCGCCGGACATCACCTGACGCTGCGCTGCGACGGCAACTCGCAGCCGAACGCCGCGTTCGGTGGACCGATGTATTACGGCCACTCTGCCAACGGTCACAGCGACGGCAACGTCTACAACTATCAAACGAAGCAGGTGATGGGCGTGTTCGACATGCTCAACGAAGAGCAGCGGAAGCAGGCGGTGGTGGTAGGCAACCCCGGTGACGGCGCGGGGGCGTTCAAGCCCCGTCTTGTCGAAAAGCCGCCGGTCGGCGTCGGCTACGCACAACTCGACGAGTCACAGCAGAAGCTGGTGTCCGGTGTCATGCGAACGCTCATCGATCCGTTCCGCAAGGAAGACGGGGACGAGGTGATGCAACTCATCAAGACGAACGGCGGCATGGAGCGGGTGCGTCTGGCGTTCTACAAGGAAGACGCCGAGAAGGGGAACGATCGCTGGGACTACTGGCGTCTCGAAGGCCCCGGGTTTGTCTGGAACTACCGGGTTCTGCCGCACGTTCACTGCTTCGTGAACGTCGTCGGCCTGGCGTAGCAGCCTGTTGAAAGAAGTAGGACGGGCACTCTTGCCCGTCCTTTTTCACGCGGAAAGACGGGCAAGAGTGCCCGTCCTACAGGTTTTTTCAATAGGCATGTCACCACCGTGATGCCGATCCGCGCCCGTGCTTTCCTCTGTGGGTTGATCTTCTGCGGTCTGGCAGCGGGAAACGCGCGCGCAGACGATCAGCCGGCGGAGGCCTCGGACTTCAAAAAAGACGTGCTGCCGATCTTGGAAACGAAGTGCAATCGCTGTCACGGTGCCCAGCGCCGTGACGGCAAGCTTGATCTGCGGACCCTGGATTCAATGCTCGCGGGGGGAGTGTCCGGCCCCGCGATCAAGCAGGGGAATTCCAAGAAAAGTCTGCTGATCGAGTTGATCCATTTCAACGAGATGCCACCGAAGAAACAGACTCCTCGCGTCACGAAAGAAGAACTCGAACTGCTGCGGAAATGGATCGACGCGATGCCGGTTCACCCGCCAAACGCTCCGCCTGCAACCCGGTAGGGAAGCTGGCGGCTTGTCCGGTGATCTTCACGGTCGCTCTGCTGACACCAACCGTTTCCGATTCGCTCGGGGCCTCCTTGCCCACCGCACTGATTCGGCGGCCCAGGTCGAACTCAGGCAGTCCGCCGGAAATGATCTACCCGCAGGACGGATTTCCAATCCGTCCGGTGCTGACGGACGGACGGATTGGAAATCCGTCCTACGTCATTGGTAGTTCATTTCATGCGGACGGCCTCACCTGCGCGATCGGAACAAAAGGCTGCAACCGATGGCAGACAGGCAATTCAACTGGTCGCCGTTTTCGCGCCGCGCGTTCTTGAGTCGCTATGCGGGCGGAATCGGTTCGCTGGCGCTCGCCCATCTGATGGGCGATGCGGCTCGCGGTGAGACGAGCACACCGGGATGGCCCGCCGTCACGGAACGCGGACGCGCCAAGTCGGTCATCTGCCTGTTTCAGCACGGCGGTCCGAGTCAGATGGA
>JANMLE010001285.1:0-3442 GCA_031372385.1 Planctomycetota bacterium
GGCCAACTGCACTGGTGATACGGATTCCACCGCATCTGCCATTCCTCCTGCTGCGGCTTGGGAGGCTGCGGTTTCAACCGGCAGGAACGCCACTCCATCGCCTGACCGGGGAGCCGGTTGACGAGGCTCACCAAGTCCCCGTTGGGAAGGTGCCCGCGATGAACACCGAGTCGAATCGTCGGGAACGGCAGCAGTTCGTGATACGGATATTCGCTGGCCGTTTGAGCCAGCGCGATCGCGAACTGATCGCCGGCAATCTGCTGGGCGGCGATGATCAGCGAATACAGCGTCGGTGTCATCCGGCGTTCGATCAGCGTCAGGTTGCGGACGTATTGCAGGTAGATTCGCAGCAACTTCGGAGTGATGTTGCGGGCGCGTTTGCCGAGATCCGACTGGTAGCGATCCCGCGCCGCCAGCAGCATCGCCTTGACGCCGTCGATCGACAGGTTTTCATCGGCTTCCAATTCGGCCCGCGCCCGTTCGTACAAGCCGGTGATGAATGGCAATTCACCGAGCACGAACAGCAGTGTTTCTGGATCGGCCTGATGGATGGAGGTCTCTTCGACGGGTTCGTGTTCGACCGCCGGCCGGGTCCGTTCGACGAATGCTTCGCGAATCCACGGCCAGTCGACGATCGAGCAGACAAACAGAATCTGTTCGTGCCGCTGTTCGAGTTCCCGCAGTCGCCGGGCCATGAACACCGCGCGGTCCTGCGGCTGGCCCTCCGGCAGACGGCCGATGCTGGGGAGCAGCGCCGTGGCGAACTTCTCGGGCGAGACATGCTTCAAGGCATAGGGGTCGGGGAGTCCCGCCGCGTAGCTTTGGAACTGGGCCGTTTCCAGATCGACAAATTCCCGCGGCATCCGTTCCTGAATCGCGATCCGCAGCGCGGTGATGACCCCCTGGCACGGGTCGATGGGAACGTAGCTGAACGTCCGATCGGAGTCGTGGTCGTGATCATTGTCATCGTCATTGTTCTGCCACTCTTTGACCGAGAACGGCGACGGCTCCTCCTGCATGACCATCGACACGCTGGGCAGAAAGCCGATGGCCCGTTCGACGTCATCCTGAAACGACGGCGGCAACGGAACGGCGAGGCAGTCGAAGTGCTGCGACAACATCACCCGCCGGACTTCGATCGCAAAGTCTCCGCTGCCGTGAATGATCGGCAGGCAGGTGATTCGGCCGCTGAATTGGAGGACGTTCATGGTGGGAAAGTCAGGAGTCAGAAGACAGAATTCAGAAGACAGGAGTCAGAAGACAGGAGTCAGAAACGATTGCGCTTTGGTGCCTCTTCTCAATTTGCACTTTGCACTTTTCAATCCTCACTTTGCACTATTCCTCGTCGTCGTCGTCCAGATCGTCGTCCTCCTCGTAGTCCGGATGCAGCGGGTCGTCCGGGTCGAAGAAGAAGTCACCGAGTCCCATCGGCATGGCGTTGCCGCCGAGGGACTGTTGCCGGCGCTTGGCGGTTTCGTTTAGGTCGATCGCTTCTTCACCGAGGCAGTTGATCAGCGCTTCCTGCCAGACCAGATCCTTCGCCACGGGATGCGTTGGATCCTGGAACAGACGCTTCATCGCATACCGCAGGACATTCATCCCGTCGCGGGTCGAGAAGTCCAGGTTCAACTGGTGCGACTGCTGCAGGAAGTCGACGGTCAGGTTCAGCATCTCGGCTTCGGCGAACGGCAGGTGGTAGTGCAGGATCGCCATTTCGTCCTTCCGCTGGGGATGGCCGAGAGTCAGCGTGGGTTGCAGGCGGCTGAGGATGTAGTCGGGAATCTCGAACGTCGATTCGTCGTCGTTCATGGTGACGGCGCAGCGAAAGTCTTTGTGCGCGTGGATCGTGATCCCCGCCACGATCGATTCGACGTAGCGCCGGTGATCGAGCAGCGGTGCCAGGCTGGCCCACGACTTTTCGTTCATCCGGTTCCCCTCGTCGAGGATGACGATCCCGCCGCGGACCATCGCGGTGACCAGCGGTGAGGCGTGGTATTTGATCCGGCCGCTTTCCGCCAGGACCGGTGTGACCAGCAGATCCTCGGGCCGCGTGTCGGCCGTGCATTGGTAGATGTAGAGATCCTGCTTGCGCGTCCGTCCGGCGGAGATGGCCAGCGTCGTCTTGCCGATGCCCGGCGTGCCGACGATTCGCGGCGCCAGCGGCAGATCCTTCTCATCCACCACCAGCCAGCAGGCGAGCAGTTGCATCAGGATTTCGCGCTGGCCAATCCATTCTCCGGCCGATTCATCGGGCTGGCTCAGGTACAGGCGGACGCCGCTGATTTCAATGTGACCGGTCAGTTGGACGGAGGCAGTTTCAATGTCGTCAGTCATGGAGATGTTCAGTTCCTGGATTCCGTGGGACGGGCACTTCGGCCCGTCCGCGTTTGTCAAAGCGAGTCGAGTCGAGCGGGACTGATTCGCGTTGGCGTCGTGACGAAAACCGTCGTCTGTCGTCGCCGCCAATCCCGAGATCCCTCTTGCAGCCCTTGTGGCGTTCGATCATATCTCCCCGCCAGACGCCACGCATCCTCAGGATGAAATCATGTCGACATTCCGTCCCACATCCGATCAGCCGCTCGTCATCGAATCGCCACCCGATGTGCAGCACTCGGACATCCACCTGTTGGAAGGGCCGCGCTCGCGGATCGAAGAGTTCTTTCGAGTGCTGCGGATCGGGATCGAATTCATCAGGGGCTATCGCGCGCTCCATTGGACGGGACCGTGCGTGACGGTGTTCGGTTCGGCGCGATTCGGCGAGGGGGATCCGTACTACGATCTGGCCCGCCGCGCCGGTGCGGAACTGGCGCGGCTCGGCTTCACCATCATGACGGGCGGCGGCCCCGGCATCATGGAGGCGGCCAATCGCGGTGCGAAGGATGTCGGTGGTCGATCGATCGGCTGCAACATCCATTTGCCCGTGGAACAGCAGCCGAATCCGTATCTCGACAAGATGGTGTTGTTCCAGCACTTCTTCGTCAGGAAGGTGATGCTGGTCAAGTACTCGCAAGCCTTCCTGATCTTTCCCGGCGGCTTCGGAACGATGGACGAAGCCTTCGAAGCGGCGACGCTGATTCAGACCGGAAAGATCAACCAGTTTCCGCTGATCTTCGTGGGCGTCGACTACTGGCGTCCGCTGTTCGACTTCCTGCAATCGACACTGTTGAAACACGGTGCGATCCACCAGGAAGACTTCGACCGCCTGCTGCTGACCGATTCCATCGACGACATCCGCCAGGCCATGCACCGCTGTCCGTCCACGGTGAGTGAAGACCCGGCGAAGGGGAAGACTCGCCACTGGCAACTGGGCCGCTGAAAGTCGGACGCCGGAGTGCGGGCAGATGCATTCAGAGCCTATCCGAGAAGGGGTCGGGAGTCTTTTTCATGCCGCACAACGCCGCTAAAAATGGCTCAAATCGAGGTGTTGCGGCATGAAAAAGAC
>JANMLE010001338.1:0-5337 GCA_031372385.1 Planctomycetota bacterium
GAGTCAGCCGCTCAATCTGAAGAGCCTGCCGTTCAACCAGCGCTCGCAACTCCGCGATCAACTCGTCCTTGGCGTCCATCGACGGACAATACATCACACCTCAAAATCAGCCCAGACGAATTCCAATCCGTGAACGGCTACGAAAAAACAAACGTTCAAATCCAAACCCGATGGAATTTCACCAACGCAATTCTGCGTGTCACCGGACGAACGATATCTTGTCACCGGTGGCACCAATGGGGTGGGGTGGATCTGCGATTTTAAGACCCGCGAGCGGGTGGTGGGCTTCATCCTGATCCCCGAGAAGCAGCGTCCGCTCGCCATCAGCCCTGAAAGCCATTACCGCAGCGATGATGATGTGACGGATGCCATCGTCTATGTCGTGCAGACCGCCAGCGGGCAACAGACACTCACTCCGGCCGACTTCGAGGCCAAGTACGGCTGGAAAAACGATCCCACCAAGGTTGTCATCCCGAAGGCTTTGCCAGCCGGCAAATTGGGTGTTGCGGCAACGACGCCGTCGACCACGTCAACGGATGCTGCACACACGTTGAGAGCCCCTTTCAATGCCGATGTCGCACGACAAGCCCAGCAAGCGTGGGCCAAGTCTCTCGGTGAGCCATCGCACCTGAAGAAGAATGCAGTCGGGATGGACCTCGTCCTGATCCCGCCGGGGACGTTCTTGATGGGAAGCTCTTTTGACGAACGACGGCGCGGAGACGATGAGAACCAGATGGAAGTCACCCTCACCAAGCCCTTCTGGCTGGGAGCGTGCGAAGTGACTCAGGGGGAATGGGAGACGGTCATGGGGAACGACGCGACTCCGAAGTTTGCGGAGAGTGAACGGCAGATGGTCGGGACCAACTTCCCCATGGTGGTCATGTTGTGGCGCGACGCCGGTGAGTTCTGCAAGAAGCTGACCGCCAGTGAACGGAAGGCAGGTCGATTGTCGAATGACTGGGAGTATGCGTTGCCCACCGAGGCCCAATGGGAGTATGCCTGCCGCGCGGGAACGACGACGCGATTCTTCTGTGGCGATGATGAACAAACGCTGGCGGAGTTCGCGTGGTTTGCGAGCAAGAACGAAGACCGCGCGCACCCGGTCCGAAGCAAGCGCGCCAACCCCTTTGGATTGCATGACATGCTGGGCAATGTCATGGAGTACTGTCGTGATGCGTACGTCGAGACTCTTCCCGGTGGAATCGACCCGCTGATGTCCGCTCAACCAGAGACAACTCATTGCGTGATTCGCGGAAACTTTTGGGGCGGTCACAGCAACGCGTGTCGCTCCGCGTTCCGCACCACAACGATCTTCAGTTCCTTGGGATATTCGAATGGCTTCCGTGTCGCGTGCGTGCCAGTTGGCAACGCTCCGCTGTTGAAGGCGACGAATGCTTCGTCCAGCGTCTCCCCCAACGTCACTCAACCGCAATCGTTGACGGCACCCTTCAATGCCGATGCCGCACGACAAGCCCAGCAAGCATGGGCGAAGTCTCTCGGCGTGCCATCGCCCATGAAGAAGACTCCGATCGGGATGGAACTCGCCCTGATCCCACCGGAAAGTTCACGACTTGGACCGGTCCATCGGCATACAGTCAAACTCCCCGGAACGAAGACCGCGAAGAGTTCGTCGTGCTCAAGCCCTTCTGGATGGGGAAGCATGAAGTCACCATCGGACAGTTCCGTCAGTTCGTCACGGCGGCGGATTTCGCGACGGACAGCGAGCGGCGGGGCATCGGCACTGGCGCGTTCACCGAGGAGGCGCAAGCTTTCACAAAGGCCGACCCCAAGCATGGCTGGCGGAATCCCGGTTTTGCACAGACCAACGAACACCCGGTCGTGAATGTCTCGTGGGATGATGCGGTCGCCTTTTGCGAGTGGATGTGGCGTCAGGACAAGCAGACCTACCGTCTGCCGACGGCCACCGAATGGGACAATCCTGCCGGTCAGGAACAACGACGGAATACTTCAGTGGCGACAACCCGGAGAGTTTGGCACGCGTGGCGAACCTCGCCGATGGGACAATGAAAGTGAAATTCCCGCGTCGGAAGACGATCATGGCCGAGGATGGGTACGTCTTCACGGCGCCCGTCGGCAAGTTTCCGGCAAACCACTTCGGTTTGCACGACATGCACGGGAATGTCGTGGAGTGGCTGTGGGACTGTTCCGCCATTCAAAAGTTGCCGAAGCAGAGCGATGCTCAGAACCCGCCGGTTCCGGATGAAAGAGGACGTTGGATTGCCAATGGCAGTTTCCTGTGCGAGGCTCTTAATAATCTCCCCTCATACCGCGCCCAGGTGGGAACGGGTTCCAAGGGATGCAAGCCGACTTTGGGCTTCCGAGTCGTCTGTGTGCCGGGCGGTGCTCCGTAATCGGCCGGAGTCGGCCCGGGGCATTCTTGCATTGGATTGATGCGTCGCAGCGGTGGAGACTTAACAATGTCGTTCTGGCCGGAACCAGTGGAATACGCGGAAGCCATCCAGTCGCCGCGGTCCAGCTTCAACGATCCGGAATTGCAGGTGGCGGCGGCGGAGATGGGGATGCTGGGGCCGCTGGTCTGCTCGGGCAACTTCGCCAGCGTCTACCACCTGATCGCGGCCGATGGTCGGCGGAGTTGGGCGGTCAAGTGCTTCACGCGACGGGTGTCCGGGCAACAGGAGCGCTACCAGCGGATCAGCGAACATCTCGCGGCGGCCAGCCTGCAGTGTGCGGTGGATTTTCAGTACCAGCCGGAGGGTGTCCGCATTCGCGGCGAGTGGTTTCCGATCCTGAAAATGGACTGGGTCGACGGCCTGACGCTGACCGAATTCATTGACCGCAACGTCGAAGACGACCGCTACATCGGTCGGCTGTATAGCATCTGGCTGCGTCTGGAACCGTATCTTCGCAGCACCGACACGGTGCATGGGGATTTGCAGCACGGCAACGTGCTGCTCGTGCCGGGTCAGACCCAGGGGAAGCTCTCGCTGCGGGTGATCGACTACGACGGGCTCTGGACGCCGGAACTGGCGGACTCGGCTTCGGGCGAAGCCGGCCACGCGGCATATCAGCATCCCGCGCGACAGAGGCGCGGGTTGTACACGCCCGAGATGGATCGCTTCCCGCATCTGGTGATCGCCGCCGCATTGCGGTGTCTGTCGCATCCCCGTCAATCGGATCTGTGGCGGCGCTATCACAACGGCGACAACCTGCTGTTCACGAAGCGCGACTTCCAGAGTCCCGGCTCGTCCGACCTGCTGCGGGAACTGTGAACGTCTGGCAACGCCGAACTGCAAGCCTGGGCGGGGCTGGTGGCCGTCGCCGCCAGTTCCCCGTTTGAAGCGACGCCGCACTTGGAAGACCGCTTGATCAGCGGGGCGCTGCCGGAGCCTCCTCCGGATGAAATGGACCTGACCGCCGAGATCCTCGGACGTCCTGCGGCAGCGTCTTCGGCGGCGGGAACTCAAATCACACCCGAAGCAGAGACCACGGCGAACTGGTGGGAACAGCCGACGGACAAGGATGACGTGAGCGGAGTGCCGGCTTCGCGGCCCAAGTGGCTTCAACCGCGGACCGTTCCGCCTGACAACGAGATGATCGAGGAGACGATTGCGGAGCCAATCGAGCCAACAGCGGATGCCGGCACCGGGATCAGGCCGATCGCTGACATTCGTCGGCTGCTCGGCCGAATTCGGTGGCGAGGAACCAATCCATCGGCGGACACCGGTAATCGGCTTCGCTGGCCCCGCTGGGCGGTCGACCACATCTTCCTGGCCGCGGCCGGCGGAATCATCGGCGTCGTACTGCTCGTCGGTGTGTTCATCGCCTTCACGGGCCGTCGCGATGGGAATCCCCCTCCTTCGATGGCTTCAGCACCAGCGGCTTCCACGGGTCAAACAGACTCCGTCGGGCCGGGGCTCGCAGTGACAACGTCGGATCCAAAACCAGCGACCGAACCCGTGTCGGCCGCGATCCCGGCCGAGACGGCCAGTCCGGCAACGGTCGTCCTGGCAAAAGCCGGCGTGAAGCAGGTGCTGTCAGTCGCCGTCTCCCCCGATGGCAAGGTGATCGCGGCGGGGCAGGACGATGGTCAGGTCACGTTCTGGGAACTCGACACGGGCCGCGAGTTGAACCAACTGAAGGCGCATGATCGCGGCGCGAACCTGGCCGCCATTGCATCCGACGGACAAACACTCGCGACGTCCGATGGGGGCACCGACGTCAAGCTGTGGAACGTCGCCAGTCGAACGCTCCAGGGCAAAACGGATGGTGTGGGAAGTGTCCGGTCGCTGGCGTTTTCGCCCGACGGGGCATTGCTGGCTGTCGCAGACGGGGACACGGTCAAGCTGTGGGCTGTTGCAACCGCGACTTTGGCCAGATCCCTGACGAAGACAGAACCGATACAAACCAGCGCGTTTGTGGCCGTCGCGTTTTCCCCGAACGGTACGGTTCTGGCGTGTGGAACCTCCGATGGATCGATCCGCTTGTGGAACATTCTGAGCGGAGCAGAACAAGTTCGGCTGGCGGTGCCCAAGGGAGCGTTTGTCAGATCGATCGGGTTCTCTCCCGACGGCCAAACGCTCGTGTCGAGTAGCGTTGGCCCACGACCGCTGTCCTTGTGGGATTTGGCGAGTCGCAAGGAACTCTGGGCGATCCCGCCGACAGTCGCAGTCATGTCTCTCGACTTCAGTCGCGATGGAAAGTTCGTGGTGACAGGCTGCTCCGACAACAAGATCAGGCTGTGGGATCCCAAGAACGGAAACGCCCTCACCGTTCTCGCAGGCCATTCGGAACATGTGACGGCGCTCGGCTTCACGAAAGACGGCCGAACGCTGGTGTCGGGAGGTGCTGACGGAGCGATTCGGTTGTGGAGACCGGCACAACTCCAGGCATCAGGTCTTTCACCGACGACACCCGCAACGGCTTCTGAACCAACCCCCACTCCGACCCCGATTCCTCCAGAGCGCCGGTCGGTGCATCGTCTGACGCTAACCGGCAATCAACAGTCCGTCACGACGCTGGCGATCTCACTCGATGGGAAGACCCTCGCCTCGGGGAGCGATGACTCGACCGTCAGATTCTTCGACGTTGCGACCGGTCAGGAGCGTTATTCGCTGAAGGCGTTCGCCGGCTCGATCACGCACCTGTCGTTCGATACGACGGGTCAGAAAGTCTCTTCTGTCGGTGCCAACGGTGACATCGTCACATGGCCCTTCTCTAAATCACTTCTATCGATTCTGCGACAGCGGGGTTCAGGCTGCTGTGCGATTGAGTTTTCGATTGCGGCGCTGGAGGTATCGTCGGACGTTGTGCATGAGATCGGACATTCTTCGGCAGCGGTGGTTGCGGGTGACGTTG
>JANMLE010000854.1:0-2884 GCA_031372385.1 Planctomycetota bacterium
CCGGTCTGCTCGCGAAAGTCGGCGTCGCTCTTGAACTCCTGTCCCAGCAACTGCATCCCCATGCAGCCGTAGAAGTGCCCGTAGTACGGGAACCGTTCGCGGCTGATGCCGGCGGGAGTCAGCTTCAGCAGGAACTTGTAACCGTTGATCATCACCTGATAGTCGAACTTCTTCATCAGCCCCAGCGTCGAAACGCCGGCGGCGGTCCCCTCTTTCATGCTGACGGCATCGCCAAGCTGATAGTCGAAGCCGCCGTCTTCGTTCTGGCACTTCTTCAGGTACTCAAAGCCCTTCGCCAGCACCTTCTTGTCGATCTCGATGCCGTAGTTGCCGGCCGACACCAGCGCCTGGACCGCGCAGACGGTGGTCGAGCCCTCGTGCTGGCCGGGCGAGCCGGCGGTGTACCACCAGCCGCCCGATGTCGATTGGTTCGTGGCGATGACCTTCACCGCCTGGGCGACGACGCTCTTCAGCGTCTCGGTGTCGATGTCCGGTTTGGTTTTGACGAACAGCGACCGGCCATACGCTTCGGACAGTGCGAGCGTGGCGAAACCCTGACCGTGAATCCACGAATGCCCCTGCGCCTCGAAGCTGCCCTCGGTCTGCTTGCCGAGCAGATACTTCAGCCCCTTGATGAGCGTCTGGCCCCGCTCGCCAGTAAACGGTTCATCCGACGCCGACAGCGACGACAGGCAGGCGAAGCTGGTGACCGCAACGGTGTATGTCGTGCCCCACGATCCATCCGCCGCCTGATGTTTCGTGAGCCAGTCCAACCCTTTGTCCCGCGCCGTGACCAGCACCCTTGCGCGGTCGGCGGGTTTCGGCGTTGCGGGCGCGTCATCGGCGGGCAGCCGCGAGGCCAACAGGATCAGACAAAGCGCCGCGGTGATGGCATGGCGTAGGGGCATGATGTGGTCCTTGGTCATTGGGGTGGTTCGCTTGCCGATGGTGCGTGTGTGTCAGGCATGCAATTGATGGGACAAGAATGGGACTGATAGGAATCATGGGACCAATGGGACTGTCAGGCTGCCGATGACCATAAGTCCCATGACTCCCATAATTCCCATCTGTCGCGCGGCAACGCCTACTTCACCAAATACGCCTGCCCGCGCAGTTCGACCAGCAGTTGTTCATCGTGGCGCTGGCTGCACAGGACTTGGTTTTCCGACGGCGTATTCGCGGCGACCAGTTTGAAGTAGTCGTCGCTGAAGCGTTCAACGGTCTTGATCTTGGCCGCGTCCTTCTTGAGGTCGAGTTTCGACGTTTGCGGCGTGACCCACAACTTGCCGCGGCAGTAGAGCGCCTCGTTGCCGGCGTTGCGGAGGCCGGTGGCGTAGACGTCCTTGTCGTCGTCGATGTCACGGAATTTTGCTCCGCCTCCACCGCCGGGGCCGGAGACCGGGGCCGCTTGCCGGGCTTCCTGAAAGTTCTTCTTCTCAAACCGCTGCACGAAGCCAGCCTGACCTTCGGCCTCTTCGAGACGGCCGAGAGCCGCCTTCGCGCGATCCGCGCTGACGGACGAGGCGAGGTCGGCGGGGCGATCGGCTTCGTTGGCGAGGAACGACGTGTATGGCGTCAGGATGCCGTGCTTCGTGGAGAGGGCGACCAGCTCCTTGATGAGTTCGTCGTTCTTTCCCACCATATCTTGTTCGTCTTTTATCTCGCCGATCCGCCGCTTGGCCCACATTTTTTCGACTAACGCGAACGACTCGTCGCCGCTCTTGGCCACGAGGTCGGCGGGGAAGCTGAGCGACTCGATCTTCGTCCCCACGGAACCGGCGATCGTCACTTTCGCACGGCCGGTCTTCTTGTAGCGGCCGACGATCACGAGCTGGTCTCCCTCGAACAGATCGTTGATCTGCTTGGGGAACATGCGGCTGATCGGCGGCCCGTCCTCGACGCGCACGGCGTCGAACTCGAACTTCGCGGTGACATCGGTCAGCACGGGCGAACTGATCCGCGCGTAGAGACGGCTGACGATGACTTCGATGTCTTCGTCCGGTCGGACATATTCGCTCTGCCCGAAGTTTTCTCGCGCGAGTTTGTCGAGCAACCGGCTGTTCACATCGTAGCCCACGCCGAACGTGATGATGCGGGCTCGGGCGCTGTTCCGTTGCTTCGTCGCCGCGACGATCTTGGCCTCGTTGAGTTCCCCGACGGTCGGCTGGCCATCGGTCATGAAGATCAGATAGTTGGGATGAGGCGAGTCCTTCAGTTGCGACAGTGCCGTGCCGAGTGCCCCGTCGATGTTCGTCGCGCCGCTGGCGGCCAACCCGGCGATGAAGCCGAGCGCGGCCTTGCGCGTCTCATCGCCGTAGGTTTGAAGCTGGGGCCGGAACGATTCGACCACACTGTCGAAGGCGATGATGTTGAACAGGTCGCCCTCGCGGAGGTTCTCCAACACGAACTTGAGGGCCGCGCGGGCCTGGTCCATCTTCTCGTCCGACATGCTGCCCGACCGGTCCACGACGAAGACGACGGTCTTCTTCGGTCGCTCGGCGTTTGCGGCCTTGAACTGCGGCGACGCCAGAAGCAGGAAGAACCCGTCCTCCTTGTCCGATGGCCGATAGCTGATGACGCTCGTGCCGACCTTCCCCTTGTCGACATCGAAGAAGAGGCGGAAGTCGCCTGCTGGAATCTCACCCTGGCTGGTGAAACTCACTGTTGCGTGGTGGGCGTCCGGGCGCTTGATCGAGATCGCATGCGTCGGACTGTAGACGTTCTTGATCTCGATGCCGCTTTCGAGGGCAATCTGGAAGTCGATCTTCTCGACGGGGTGCGACGTGTACTTGGCGGTGCTCAGCGGGAACAGGAAGTCGGTCAGCCCCTGCGCCTTCCGCAGAACCTGGCTGTAACCGAGCGTCACCTTGCGTTCGGCACCGGG
>JANMLE010001443.1:0-2750 GCA_031372385.1 Planctomycetota bacterium
CTTGGTGCCTTCAGCGGAACCAGCAGGAGTCCCCGTCCTCCTCACAGAGATCAATTCGTCTCCCGCGAGTTGCTCGCGAATGAACTCGTCGAACGGCTTGTCCTGGTTGAACGAGCGGATGACATAGTCGCGATACTGCCACGCGAGCGGCCGGAATTCGTCGCGTTCGTACCCGTTCGTGTCGGCATACCGCACGACATCGAGCCACAGCCGCGCCTGCCGCTCGCCGTAGCGCGGCGAGTCGAGCAACCGCTTCACGAGCACGTCGTACGCACCCGGCGACTTGTCGGCGACGAAGGCCGCGATCTCTTCCACCGTGGGAGGCAAGCCCGTCAGGTCGAATGTCAGCCGGCGAATCAACGTCCGACGGTCGGCTTCCGGCGACGGTGTCAGTCCCTCCTTCGCGAGGCGTTCGCGAATAAAGGTGTCGATCACACCGTAGGACGGATTTCCAATCCGTCCGCGTTTCACATCGTCCCGTTCTCGCGTTACGCCGTCCTGTCCGACAACGTCGTTCACAGACGGATTGAAAATCCGTCCTACGGGCTTTTGCAACGACCACAAATCCAGCCGTTCGCCGCGAAACAGTTTGCGGATCGGATTCCGTTTGTCGGTGAAGGCATCGCCGATCGGTTGGCCGTCATCCAAAGAACCCGGCAGGCCGGCATCGGGACGGTAGGCATTCAAGCTCGCCAACGACGGGCCGAGAATGATCGAATCGAAGTAGGCTTCTTCACCGCGATCACACGTCGGCGCGATCCCCGTCAGCGTGAAGTCTCCGATGTCCTTCCACAGATCGAACGTTGCGACCGCCCATTCGGTCGGCGCGGTCTCGGCCACTGAGATCGCGGCCCAGCCGGTCGTGTTCGGTCCGGCGACATAGCGGCCCTTCGCCACCTTTGCGTCCGGCCAATTCCCCTGCGACGCGAGTTCGATCATCACGCTTCCGCCGCCACGCTTCTTCCAGGCGAGCCGCAGAAATCGAAAGTCACCCGCCTGCGGCTTCTCACGAACCACAAAGGTCCAACCGGGAATCTTCACGCCATCGCGCTGCAGCGGCGTCATCCCGAGAGCGGCCTTGCCGGCGAAGACACCCTCATTGAAGAGTCGTCCGCGGCCGTTGCCACTCGTCAGCGCCGCCAGAAACTGTGGCTCATCTTCAAACAGGACGGCGACCGGTTCCGGCCAGGCCGCCCCGTCTTGAACCCACTTGGTGAGCGTCGCGATCTCCTTGTCCGACAGCTTCTGCTTGGGCGGCATCTGGAGATTGGGATCGCCGAACGAGATCGCCTTGACGAGCAAACTCTTGGCGGCGTCCCCCGGCACAATCGCCGGTCCGGTGTCGCCCCCCAACTTCGCCGCCGCGAACGAATCCAGCCGCAACCCGCCCTCTTGCTTCTCGCGCCCATGACACGCCACGCACTTCGCATCGAGCAGCGGTTGAACCACCTCCACAATCGGCTGGCCATCGTCGTCGGCACCGACGGAATCGGCCGTACCGGCCGCGATCAACCACGCGCACATCAGCAGCAAGATCTTCTGATTCAGCTTCATCCGATCGTGGTCCCTGCTGTGTTTTTGCGTGCTGTCTGGCGTTCTCTCGCGGCCAAGAATGAGACGCCTCCACGTTTAGCCCCAACGCCAACGGCGTGGGAGCGGTTGTGGGCGAACCGTTGATCGCTCGCACGTCGTTGGCGTGGCGGCTAAACGTCTCACATCAGGCCGCGCGGGCATGCGGCCGACTCATGCGGGCGGATTGTACCCCGGCTGTAGACGCATTTCCTGATCGGGAACTCGCACGAACCAAAATTGACGAGCGGGCCATCGTCTCTGCCCCGGCTCAAATCCCCGACTGGCTCGACCCGCAACAGAACGGCGCTTAGAATGCCGCCGCGTTCCGAAGAGTCCCGGATTGGGATCGATGAGTGCCAACGGAGAGTCACGATGGGCAAGGATTTTCTACAGATCGCGTTCATCATCGCCATCGGCTTTGGTGCGCTGATCGCGATCATTTTCCTGGCGGTCTTTGCGGCCTACTTCAAACTCTGGCTGCGGGCGTTCGTGACGCGAGCCCGGATCAATCCGTTCTCGCTGCTATTCATGTCGCTGAGAAAGATCAATCCGACGGCGATTGTCGACACCAAGATCATGGCGGTGCAGGCCGGCTTGCGTGAGATCACGACCGACCGGCTGGAAGCCCACTACCTGGCGGGGGGCAACATCCGCAACGTCGTCCGCGCGCTGATCATCGCCCATCGAGCGAAGATCACCCTCGATTGGAACACCGCGGCCGCGATCGATCTGGCGGGACGCAACGTGCTCGAGGCCGTGCAGACCAGCGTCAACCCGCGCGTCATCGACTGTCCCGATCCCAAATCCTTCGGCCGCGACACGCTGGACGGCGTCGCCAAGAACGGCATTCAACTGAAGGCGCGCGCCCGTGTGACCGTGCGCACGAACCTGGCCCAGTTGATCGGCGGTGCCACCGAGGACACGATCGTGGCCCGCGTCGGCGAAGGGATCGTGTCGGCGATTGGATCGTGCGAATCGCACAACGAAGTCCTGGCGAACCCGATGCTGATCGCGAAGACCGTGCTGCAGAAGGGGCTCGACTCCCAGACGGCCTACGAGATCGTCTCGATCGACATCGCCGACATCGACGTGGGCGACAACATCGGCGCGCGACTGCAAGCCGACCAAGCCGAAGCCGACATGCGCATCGCCCGCGCCAAGGCCGAAGAACGGCGGGC
>JANMLE010001447.1:0-4524 GCA_031372385.1 Planctomycetota bacterium
GGCCGCCTGTCTGCGCGCATTTGAGCTGATCCGCGACGGACGCTGCGACGTCGTCCTGGCCGGCAGTTCGGATGCCTCTTTGCAACCGGCGATTCTGGGATCATTTCAGCGACTGGGAATTCTCGCGCGCCTTGATGAAGATCCGTCGACGGCGTGTCGCCCGTTCGATCGCAGCCGCTCGGGGTTCATCGTGGGTGAAGGGGCGGGCTGCCTGATTCTGGAGTCACACCAACACGCCGTCGCGCGCGGAGCCCGCTGGTATGCGGAATGGCTCGGCGGCCGGATGCTGGCCGATCCCGCCGGGCTGACACAACTCGACCCCATGGGGACTTCGCTCAAGCGCTTGCTGCGCGATCTGCGGGGCGTCGTCCCCGAGTTGCCCGACTACATCAACCTGCACGGCACAGCGACTCTCCCCAATGACCGGGTCGAGTCGGCGGCCGTTCGCGCCGTATTCGGATCAGACGCTGATCGGATCGCCTGTTCCAGCCTGAAGGGGGGACTCGGGCATCTGCTGGGAGCGGCCGGCAGCGTCGAACTGGCGGCCACGCTGCTGGCCATCCGCGACCAGATCATTCCCCCGACGGTCAATCTGTTCGATCCCGACCCCGAGTTGGATCTCGACTTCACACCGCGGCAGTCTCAGCCCCGCCGCATCGACCGGGCCTGGAAACTGTCGCTCGGCTTCGGCGGCCATCTGTCGGCAGCCTGCGTCGGCCGACTGACGGGAGACGGCGACCGAACGGTGGACCACCATCCCGCACGCTGAGTCGTTTCACCCGATATTCCGCGCCCTGTTGATTGGTTCAAACCGGCGGTTGGGGCCGGTTGGATTTTGCGGAAAACAGATTTAACCGCTACGCCAACGGCGTGCGTGCGGGCAACGGTGCGCTCTCACCTGCGCGCACGCCGTTGGCGTTGCGGTTAAACGGCTTTGGCAAGTCCGCGAGGCGTCACGAATCACTCCGTCACATGGACCGAGCGGCTCAGGTTGATACCGAGTGAGGCCAGCTTGGTGCGGAAGGTCGAGCGTGAGATCCCGAGGATGGCGGACGCCCGGCTGATGTTCCCGTCCACCTGGCTCAACAGTTCGGTCAGCATCGTTCGTTCGACGCGCTGCATCACCTCGCTGTACAGGTTCTCGGTTCCGGCCTCAATGCGTTCCTGCATGAACCGGATCAGTTCGTCTTCCGAATTGCCGTTGATCGTTCGCGTGGCAGGCTGTTGGCTCGCGTGTTCGCGCGAGGCCGCGGGCACTGCGGTGCGGATCGTCTCGGGCAGGAACTGCGGGACGATCACCGGTCCGGCGGCCTCGACGACGGCGTGCTTCAACACGCTCTGCAATTCACGCAGGTTTCCCGGCCAGGAGTACGCCCCCAGCAGATCCATCGCCGGCGACGAAATCTCCCGGACTTCCTTCCCGAGTTCCCGGCTGAAGCGGTGCAGGAAATGATCGACCAGCAGCGGCAGGTCGCCCCCCCGCTCTCGCAGCGGCGGCAGTTGGATGGTGTAGACATTGAGCCGGTAATACAGGTCGCTGCGAAACTCACCGCGGGTCATCATTTCCGTGAGGTTCCGATTGGTCGCGGCGATCAGCCGGACGTTCGTGCTGATCATTTCGTTGCCCCCGACCCGCTCGAACTGCTGGTCCTGCAGGACGCGCAGCACCTTGGTTTGTGTGAGCGGCGTCATGTCACCGATTTCGTCCAAGAAGAGCGTGCCGCCGTCGCACTGCTCGAACTTCCCGACCCGTTTGCGTTCCGCACCGGTGAACGATCCTTTCTCGTGACCGAACAGTTCGCTCTCCAGCAGGTTCTCGGGGATCGCCGCGCAGTTGATCGCCAGGAACGGACGGTTCGCCCGGTTGCTGTACTGGTAGATGGCCCGCGCGACGACTTCCTTGCCCGTTCCGCTCTCGCCCAGGATCAGCACCGTCACATCTTGACCGGCCACGCGGCCAATCTGCCGGTAGACCTCCTGCATGGCCGGACACTGTCCCACCAGCAGGTCACCATCCTGCTGTTTCGATCCGTTGGCGATCTTGGCGGGAGTCCGCATCATCCGCGATGTCTCCAGCGCCCGGTCGATCACCAATTGCAGGGAATCCAGATCCAGCGGCTTGAGCAGGTACTCGAAGGCTCCCAGCCGCATCGCTTCGATCGCGGTGGACGCGGTTCCCTGCCCCGTCATCAGGATGACCGGTACGCGAAGGTCGATAGACTGCAAATTCTGGAGCAATTGCAAACCGGACGAGTCCGGCAGACGAATGTCGGTGACCACGACATCCGGGAGATTGGCACGAAAGGCCGCGACCGCCTCGGCCGACGTGCGGGCGGTCACCAGTTCCAGATGCTCCGCGGGAAACGCATAGCGAAAGCAGTTCAAAATGAGTTCATCGTCATCGACGACGAGCAGTTTCGGCATCATAAGCTTTCGTGGACGTTGAAGTTGTCTGCTACTGCGCTCGTGGCGTCTGGTCGAATGAGCGACCGTTCCGTTTCCGCTCCGACATCGGAACCCGGTTGGCCATACTACCAATCGCAGGGACCATTCCTCCAGCGCGAAGCCGTTTCCGGGAAGCGATGGAATTTCCCGATCATCAGAGGAACGGCTTACAAATTCAGGAGCAGCGCTCCAGTTCCAATGAGTTTGAATGTGCGGTCATCCGCCAGCCAGCCGGAAAGAAAACGCCATCGCGTGCGCCCCCGATCATGCCGGGATGATATGGCGGCGGGTGACCGCGGCTGTTCCTTGTGTTGTTTTCGAATCAAGCCGGTCCGGCACAATCCCTGCTTTCACGTGGCGTCCCGCCGTTTGTCTCCACGTTGAATCGTCGCGATTGGCGTTGGTATCCTGAATCACAGATCAACCATCCTCTTGAAGCAAGGCCTCATCATGATCGTTTCCCTCCGTCGAATCCTGTTCGCAACCGACTTCAGCGAACCCGCCCGGCAGGCCCAGAAGTATGCGACCGCGCTCGCCGAGAAATTCGGGGCGGAACTGCATGCCATGAATGTCGTCCCGGAGATCATCCTTCCCGCGACCGATTCCTACACGGTCTGGACTCTGCCCGAGGGGGGCATGAAGGCCCAGGTGGAGGCGGCGGAGAAGCAGTTGCAGGCGGACTTGGGCTCCGCCAGCACGGCCGTGCGCCACGTCACCGTCGGCTTCCCGATCGAGGAAATCATGAAGTACGCCGGCGAGCACGACATCGACCTGATCGTGGTGGGAACTCACGGACACACCGGGTTGTCACACCTGCTGCTGGGAAGCGTCGCCGAAAAACTGGTCCGACTGGCCACCTGTCCCGTGTTGACAGTCCATCCCAAGGGACACCAGTTTGTCGCGTGAATTTGATGTGACGGTTTCTCGAATCGACCCATCGTACGACGCCCCCGTTCCGAGCGTGATTCTCCTCGTTTAACACTGAGCCAACGGCGAAGGTCGGGTGGACAACAGCGTCGATCGCCATGCGTTCTGTCGGCACAGAGATCGGGGCGTTGGCATCCGTTGCCTTCGCCGTTGGACCAGGGTTAAACGACGGAAGGTTGCACTCTCCAGTTGGTCGACCACGACGGTCCATTCGTCCGGCAACGTCACCACGGCCCGTCGAAGTACTCGGGCTCCGCCGGGTTCACCGGACTGGTCAATCGTCATCCAGTCGATAAAAACGACGCCAGTGTTTCACTCGCCCGGTTCGTGAATCGAGTCTCAAGTTCCGAGTACGACAGCCGTTCTCATCCCGCAATCGCCCGAACATTGCCGTCGCGGCGTTTGCGTTGGGAATTCCGGTGATGTGGCACATCGACTGCGACATCAATTCTCGTGACTGACGCGCGTCATCAGCAGCGCTTGTCATTGAGTCATAGAAAACGAGAACACCATGACCATTTCGATTCAGCGAATCTTGTTTGTCACCGATTTCAGCGAGCCCGCCAGAAACGCGCAACGGTACGCAATCGCGCTGGCGGAGCAGTTTGCGGCCGAGTTATATGCCTTTCACACGGTCAGCGACGAAGTGCTGGTGCCGGCCCCGGAACTGGCGGCACAGTGGCTCCGGGACGAGATAGAGCGGGCCAGAAAACAACTCGCGGCCGATCTCGGAACGGCCCGAGTTGCCAAGCCCGCAAGACTGGAAGTCCGTCAGGGAAATGCCGTGCAGGAGATCATCCGCTACGCGACCGAGCACGACATCGATTTGATTGTGATCGGCACCCACGGACGGACGGGGCTCTCGCGCATGCTGCTGGGGAGCATTGCGGAAAAGGTCGTCCGGATGGCGACCTGCCCCGTCCTGACTGTTCACCCCTCGGATCATCAATTTGCCCTGGACCATCCCGCCGCGCAGTAGTTCCAAGTCTGCGGGATAGACTATTGAATAACGGACGTGACGGTTGACTCGTGAATCGCCGTCGAGTGATGCACACCGGTTCCAAGGAACTCTCCCATGAGCGACCCGCATGATCTCATCTGTGTCTACAACGCCACCAATCCCGCGCAGGCCGAGTTGATCCGCAACCTGCT
>JANMLE010001482.1:0-4612 GCA_031372385.1 Planctomycetota bacterium
GTCGACCGGTTGCGGGCGTGGATTGACGCCGGTGCCATGTGGCCGGCCGGACTGACGTTGAAGGAACGGCGCGGCGATGGCAAGGACTGGTGGTCCTTTCAACCGGTGAAACGACCGGCAGTACCCACGATCAAGAACGACGGGTGGGCTCGCAACGAGATCGATCGGTTTGTTCTCGCGAAGCTCGAAGCGAACGGGTTGGCTCCGTCGGCCGAGGCGGACAAGCGGACGCTGATCCGGCGGTTGACGTTCGATCTGCTCGGGCTCCCCCCGACGCCGGAAGAGATCGAGGCGTTCGCGAACGATCGCGATCCGAATGCCTATGAACGACTCGTCGAACGGTTACTCGATTCGCCGCATTACGGCGAGCGGTGGGCGCGGCACTGGTTGGACATCGCCCATTACGCCGACACGCACGGATTCGAACGCGATCAGCGCCGCGACAACGCCTGGCGCTACCGCGACTGGGTCATCAAGGCTCTGAATTCCGACATGCCTTACGACCAGTTTCTGCGGGACCAAATCGCCGGCGACGCGCTGCGCCCGGACGATCCCGAGGCGGTGATTGCCACCGGTTTCCTCGCGGCGGGACCGTGGGATTTCGTGGGGCAGGCGGAAACGCCCAGTCCCGTCCTCAAGCGGCTGGCCCGTGCGGATGACCTGGATGACATGGTGACCCAGGTGATGACGGCGACGTGCGGCGTGACGATCAACTGTGCCCGCTGCCACGATCACAAGCTCGATCCGATTTCGCAGCGCGAGTACTACGGACTGTCGGCCGTGTTCGCCGGCGTGAAGCGCAGAGATCGCGACGTCAGCGCGACCGAGTTGCGCGATCTGGCCGCCCGCAAGCAGGCGCTGAACGCCGAATTGCAACGGACTCGCGTCGAGCAGGCGCGGCGCGGTGGTCAGCATCGCGATCTGGCCGACATCGTCGGTGGCGGCGACGGACTCGGCACCGGCAAACCGGGTGAGGGGATCGATCCCGTCACCGGCCAGCCTCAATCGGCCAAGCGGGGATTCCTCGAAGGAGCCAAGCCGAACGTGTTCGCCCGCTCCACGGTGAAGTTCGTCGATGGCGTCGTCATTCCCGATCTCAGTCCCGACGGCACGCAGATCACATCGACGGGACTCAAGGTGATGAAGCCGCCGCGGACGTCGGGGCAGGTGTGGGACGCGATCCGGTTCGGCCCGGTCAACTCGCAGTTCTCGACGAAGCTCGACGGCGTGGACTATGCCGCGGAGGGGCACACGCTGCTGTCGTTGCATGCCAACGTGGCGATCACGTTTGACCTGGCGGCGCTGCGTGAGGCGGGGGCTCCGGCGGAACTGAAGTTCACCGCGACCGCCGGTTACTTCGGACAGACGCCGCTCAACGGAGCCAGCTTCCACGTGTACGTCGACGGTGAATCGAAGGCCAACCGCAAGAACATCGGCCGCGACGACGGTGGCATCGCGGTCGAGGTGCCGCTCCCCGCGACGGCCCGGTTCCTGACGTTGATGTCCACGGATGGCGGCAACGGGATCAGTCACGACCAGATCTGTTTCGCCGACGCATGGCTCGTCCCCGCACAGCCACCGGCGACGTCTGATGAGGAAAAGACCGAGTTGGCCCGCTTGCAACAGCGTCGCACCGAACTGGAGAAGCAACTCGCATCGCTGCCAATTCCGGCGAAGGTGTATGCGATCGTCACGGAGACTCCGCCGCCGGTGAAGCTGCTCCAGCGCGGCGATCCCGAGCAGCCGGGCGAAGACGTGGCTCCGATCACCATCGCTTGTGTGAGCGGATTGCCGCCGGAACTGGGGACCGCGCAATCGTCGGACAGTGACCGGCGCAAGGCGTTCACGCAGTGGGTCACGTCACCGGCGAACCCGCTGACTCGGCGCGTCATCGTGAACCGACTCTGGCATCACCACTTCGGCACGGGACTGGTGGAAACACCGAGCGATTTCGGTGTCGGCGGCAGCCTGCCGTCGCATCCCGAGCTGCTCGATTGGCTCGCGGACGAGTTGCTCGCCCAGCGCTGGTCGTTGAAATCGCTGCACCGGCTGATCTGCACCAGCGCGGCGTATCGCCAGCAATCCGCGACGCGCGGCGCGGCGTCCAACGAATCGGCCGCACAGGCACTCCGCACCGACGCCGGCAATCGGTGGCTCTGGCGGATGAACGCGCGGCGGCTGGAAGCCGAATCGTTGCGCGACGCGACGCTGGCGATCAGCGGGAAACTCAATCGCACGATGTCCGGCCCCGGTTACCGCGACTTCGAATACCAAGAGGAATACGCGCCGGTCTACCGCTACATCACGCCCGACTCGCCCGACCTGTGGCGAAGGAGCGTCTATCGGTTCGTCGTCCGCACGACGACGCACCAGTTCCTGACAACGCTCGATTGCCCCAGTCCGGCGAATCTGGTTCCCGCGCGCAATACGACGACGACCGCGTTGCAATCTCTGGCGCTGCTCAACAACGACTTCATGCTGCGCCAGAGCGGCTACTTCGCCGAACGGGTGAAGGCAGAGGCGGGAGTCGATTCGAAGTCACTCGTCGCGCGGGCGTTCTGGCTGGCCTTCGGTCGGGGACCGTCCCCGGCAGAAGGGACCGCCGCCGAAACGCTGGTCCAATCACGCGGCCTGACGCAACTCTGCCGCATGCTGCTGAACGCGAACGAGTTTGTGTACGTGGATTGAGAACCGCACGTCACGCGGAACACGTGGGCCGTTTAGCCCCAACGCCAACGGCGTGGGAGCGCACCGGGGTCATTCGTTGTTCGCGCACGCCGTTGGCGTTGCCGCTAATCGGCGGTGCATTTTCCAATTCCAGAGCTGCACGGTGTGTCGCAGCGCGAGCGGTGTCTGCCTGCCACGGCTCGGGTATCACGGCTTCGCCCTCCCCTTCGCGCTCCTTCTGATTCGCGCGGACCAAAACGATTTCCGCGCGAATCAAAAGGAGCGCGAATGAGGAGGGCTGTCGAACTGGGGCGCACGCCGGACATCACACTCGCCCCCGACTGAGGCCATCAAGACTGCGGCTCTCTCCGGCAGCCCAACAACCGTAGCAACAGTGCCCGAACTGGAACGAACGGACTACAGTCGCTTCGCGGCGTGCAACTCTCGGACGTTGTTGATGCTGCACAGCCCCTAAACCTGGTGACATTCGAATTGCCGCGTCCATTTTGCACTTTCCCCGCGGCGCGACTATCGTGTCGCCACGATGTCCCGTCCCCCTTGGAACTGCGATCCCCGATGAATGTCATCCCCACCGAACTGCCCGGTCTGCTGATCATCGAGCCGATGGTTTTCGGCGATGCACGCGGCTTTTTCTTCGAGGGTTACCACCGCGAACGGTATCGCGCCGCGGGGATCGAGGCGGAGTTTGTCCAAGACAACTACTCCCGCTCCCGCCGGGGGACGCTGCGCGGCCTGCACTATCAACTCATGCAGCCGCAGGGCAAGCTGGTCCAGGTGACACGGGGTGAGGTCTACGATGTGGCGGTCGATTTGCGACGGAGTTCGCCCACGTTTGGCTGCGCGCTGGGCGTCGTGCTCAATGAGGACAATCACCGGCAGTTGTATGTCCCGCCGGGGTTTGCCCACGGCTTCTGCGTGACGAGCGACTCGGCCGACTTCGCCTACAAATGCACCACGTTCTACAACCCCGCCGACGAACGGACGCTGCGATGGAACGATCCGGCACTTCAGATTGACTGGCCGGCGGTCGAGCCGTACATCCTGTCCGAGAAGGATCAACGGGGCATCCCGCTGAGCCACGCCGAAGTCTTCCCATGATCCGACACTGGCCAACACACCTCGCGAACGGCGTCTGTCTGACATCGGCCGTGCTTTGGGTGCTCTCACTCTTCGCGGCAGTCCTGTCGATCAGACTGAATCCGTGGGACCACCACGCGATGCTGACTCCCGACGTTCGCGTTGGGGTGTGGTCGGGTTTCTCCCGCCTGAACGACCCGTTGCTCGTTTTCTGCCCCTCGGATCCAGTGCTTGTTTTCTTCAACCACAACGGAGGTCCGTACACTGGCAGTCTCATCACAATTGACGGCGACCCGCAGGCACCAGTGGTCACGTGCGGCGATTGGGAATTCCCCCGCATCTATTACCGCCACATCCAACATGAAACGGCCGCCGAATGGACGCTGATGGTGAGTTTGTGGTATCCGCTGATGTACTTCGCCATCGGCCCGTTCATTTGGAGCGTCTTGCGCTGGCGACGTACTCGTGCGAACTGTGAACTGAATCGCGAACCACCAGGAGGCACCCCATGAGTCCCCGCATCGCCCTCACGCTGGGAGACGTCGCCGGGATCGGCCCGGAAGTTGTCGCGCGGTCGCTGTTGGACGAACGGCTGCGCGACTGCTGCCGTCCGCTTGTTGTCGGGCATCCTGACGTGTTGCGACGCGCATTGGGTCTGATTGGCGCGACACCCGCGATCCGCGAAGTGGCGTCCGTCGACGATGTCGATTGGTCGTCGCCGGGCATTTCCTGTTGGAATCCCTCTGACGCTGACGCGGCGACCGTCCCGGCCGGCCACATCGACAGCCGCGCCGGTCGGGCGGCCTACGACTACTTGGTCGCCTCGACGCGCGCGGCCCTGCGCGGC
>JANMLE010001534.1:0-1202 GCA_031372385.1 Planctomycetota bacterium
GGCATTCAGTTGCCGGCGCAGGGCAATCCGAGCGTCGTGTTCCGCGAACTGTTCGAAGAGCCGCAGGGTGGGGCCGCCAAGCAACGGCGCGGGCTGCAACGCCGCGGAAGCATCCTCGACGCGATTCTCGACGAGGCCCGCACGCTGGGCGGACAACTCGGCCAGAACGACCGCGGGCGGCTGGAGCAGTATTTGACGTCGGTTCGCGAAGTCGAGATTCGAACCGAGCGCGCGGACAAGTGGCTCGACACGCCCCGTCCCAAAGTCGACTCCGCCGACCAGTCGCGGCTGAATCGGGACATCTCGCTCGAACGGCTCGGCGAGTACCTCCGCACGATGTACGACATCATCGTGCTGGCGTTTCAAACCGACCTGACGCGCGTGGCCACCTTCAGCACGGGTAATGAAGGGACCGGTCCCGCGGTCCCCGAGATCGGCGTGAAGCAGGATCGCCATTCGCTGTCGCACCACAACGCGAATCCCAAGCTGATGCAGGATCTGACGGCGAGCGACACGTTCAACGTCCAGCAGTTCAGCTACTTCCTCGGCCGGCTCAGTGAAGTGCACGACGCGGATGGCCCGTTGATTGATTCGACGATGGCCCTCTACGGCAGCGGCATGGCGTTCGGTCACAGCCACGGCAACGCCAACCTGCCGATCATCCTGGCGGGCGGCGGCCAACTCGGCCTGAAGCACGGTCGGCACATCGACTACAACGCCCCGTCGAAACCCGAAGGCTACACCTACGACTTGGACAACGCCGCCAAGCACTACGCGATCTGTCACAATCCCGTGAACAGCAAAGCCCACTTGAGCAACGTGCTGCTGACGATGACTCAGAAGATGGACGTCCCCGCCGAGAAGTTCGCCGACAGCAACGGAACAGTGTCGGAGATCGCGTGATTTGAAGCGTGGGGGACGGGGTCTTCCAAACCGTTCAGGAACCGGACAGCGACCGCTCGTCTTTCCAGTAACCCGCAGCGTGAGTTTTGAAGTTGCGCCTGTTCGTGTCTTTGCCCCGAAGGGGCCTCGGAAACCAGCCCAGGGCAAGCGACCAACGGGAGCGCCGCCCTGGGAAACCGGACAAAACATGTCGTGCCCTGAAAGGGCACCGGAACTGGTAATGACATCCAGTGCCCCTTCAGGGCACATAATCCACGGAACGAATGACCCAGGGCGGCGCTCGCATTCGCTCGCTTGCC
>JANMLE010001540.1:0-3669 GCA_031372385.1 Planctomycetota bacterium
GCATCGAACAGTTCCGACTGTTTCAGCGGCTTCATCAGGCGTGCGGAAATCCGCAGTTGCTCGCGGCGGTCATTGTCCCCTTCGCGGCCCCCCGAGGTGAGCATGATGATCAGCGTGGACTCCAGCGTCGGTTCGGCGCGAATCCACTCGGCCAGCATGAACCCGCTGACATCGGGCATGTTGACGTCGGACAGCACCAACCGGATCGGCTGCCCGCGGGTCTGGGCCTCTTTCAGCAGATGCAGTGCCTCGTGCGCGGTGGAGGCAAGGATGGGATGCATTCCCCAATTCAACAGCATGTCGCGCAGAATCCGGCGGTTCGTGGAATTGTCATCGACGACCAAAACAATCAGGTCCGCGACAAGGTCCGTCTGCTGCCGCGCCTGCTGCCACTCGTCGCCGGCAATGCCGAAATCCGCGGTGAAGTGGAACGTGCTCCCCTCCCCCAGTTCGCTCTCGACCCAGATGCGCCCCCCCATCAGTTCGACCAGGCGCGAGCTGATCGCCAGCCCCAGTCCGGTTCCGCCGTAGGTGCGCGTGGTGGAACTGTCGACCTGTTGGAATTCTTCGAAGATCAATTCGAGCTTGTCGGCGGGAATGCCGATCCCGGTGTCGGCCACCGAAAAGTGCAACTTCGCGGTTTGACTGTCGCGGGACTCGCAACTGACGATCAGCACAACCTCACCCTGCGGCGTGAATTTGATGGCGTTGCCGACCAAGTTGACGATGATCTGCCGCAACCGGGCATAGTCCCCTTCGAGCGCCTGCGGGACATCGCGGCTGACCTCGAACGCCAGCTCCAATTTGGCGCGCGCTGCGCGGACCGACAGCGACTTCATGGTGTCGCCCAGCGTCTCACGGATGTCGAACGGAGCGCGATCCAGCTCGAACTTCCCGGCCTCAATTTTGGAGAAGTCGAGCACATCGTTGATCAGGGTCAGCAGGCTCTCGCCGGATTCCTGGACGATGGACAGGTATTCCCGCTGGTGCGCGGTGAGATTCGTGTCGAGCAGCAGTTCGGTCATGCCGATGACGGCGTTCATGGGTGTCCGGATTTCGTGACTCATGTTGGCCAGGAAATCGCTCTTCGCTTTGCTGGCGGCGTCGGCGGCTTCCTTCGCGCGCTGCAACGCCTCTTCGGCGCGCTTGCGTTCGGAAACGTCCCAGAACATTCCCTGAATCCCGATGATGTGGCCCTCGGCATCGCGCACCGGGCACTTCAGAGTCTGGATGTAGTACCGCAGTCCGTCGGGATGCAGGATCTCTTCGACGTCCTCAATCGTGGTGCCGGTCTCGAGGATCGCGGTGTCGTCCCGGCGGTACTTGGCGGCGAAGTGCTCGGGAAACAATTCAAAATCGGTCTTGCCGGTGAACTCTTCCAGGGAAATACCGATCGTGTCGCAGAACCGCTTGTTGCCGAAGACAAGGCGATACTCGGAGTCTTTCCGAAACACACTCAGCGGCAGGCTCTCGACCAGAGACTGGTAATAGGCTTCCGAGGCACGCAGCGCCTGCTTGGCCACGACGCCGTCGGTGACATCCCAAAACAACACTTGCACGCCGACAATTTCGCCGGCCGCATTGCGGAGGGGTGACTTCATCCGGTCGATGATCCGATGTTCCCCGCCCTTGCTGCGGGTTTCCTCAATGTCGTGCAGCACTTCTCCAGTCTCGATGACGCGCCGGTCGTCATCCGCGTACTTCTTGGCGACTTCGGGGGGAAACAAATCGAAGTCGGTCTTGCCGATCACCTCGGCCAGCGTCACGCCATGCAGTTCGCAATAACATCTGTTGGCGAAGGTGCGCCGCCCCTGCAAGTCCTTGTGAATGACGTTCAGGGGCAGGTCATCCGCCAGCGATTGATACGCGGCCTGGGCCTCCTCCAGCGTCGATCCGCCTCGACGGCTGTCGGTGACGTCCGTCGCCACGCAGCAGATTCCCAACGATTGGCCGGAGGCTGACTGCATCCGCATCAGCCGCGCGTTCAGCCAGCGAATCCCGCCGTTCAAGCGTTCGATGCGAAAGGCGACTTCCCGCCATGCGTCCGCGGTGACTTGGCTGAACGCCCGATCAAAGGCGGCCCGGTCGGCGGCATGGATCCAGTCCCTCAACGACCGGCCCGCTTGTTGAGTCTCGGCAACCGGGCATCCAAACGCCCGCTCGGCCGCCGGGTTGAAATACCGCCACGCGGTCCCGTCGACATCCGTGCCGAAGACGACATCGCTGGTCGCCGCGAGCAACATCGCGAGCGCGTCATTCCATTGGGCGATGACATGTTGTGCGATGACATCTCGCGGCGGGGCTGCGTGGGGTTCTGGCATGGCGATGTCTTGCGCGTGGGGTCATGGGGGCCGACTGCTTGGATGCCATTATGCACCAAGTCTCTCCCGTGGCCAGTGATCGGCAAAAGTCGATTGGGAAAAGGCGCGGTTCGCCGTACCTGTGGGGAGTGCAGAACAGCAATTCCGCAGCAAGGGGTCCGGACAAATGTTGAGCCGCCAACGCCGAAAACGGGGCTCGACAGGAGCCCCGCCCGGCGCGGAATCATCACGAATGGCGGAGAACACAAAAAGGCCCTGTTTTTACGGGGTTGCACGAGTGTTTCCGGCGGGCTGCGGCGTTGAGAATCAAGGGGTTTCCCGCTAGGATACGCCCCCCGGAAAACCCCGCCCGATCTGCTCGCTGCGATGCGGTGAAACTGATAGCGGGAAAGGGAGTTGCCGCATTCATTTTAGGGTGCGGCAAGGCCAACTGATTGACGTCCACGCGACCAAGGAGTTCTCGCTTGTCTACCGGTGACGGAACCCCGCCCGCTCAGAATCCTCCCGCTCCCCCCAATCCCGCTGGAGACGAACACGATATCCACGTCGTGCCCGTCGCCATTCAGGATGAAATGCGGACGAGTTACGTCACCTATGCGATGAGCGTCATCATCAGCCGGGCGCTTCCCGATGTGCGCGACGGGCTGAAGCCGTCGCAGCGCCGCATTCTGGTCGCGATGAATGACCTCAACCTCGGTCCGAATTCCGGCCGCATCAAGTGCGCCAAGATCTGCGGCGACACCAGCGGTAACTATCACCCCCACGGTGACGGCTCGATCTATCCGACGCTCGTCCGACTCGCGCAGAACTGGAGCATGCGCGAAGTGCTGATCGACAAGCAGGGAAACTTCGGATCGCTGGCCGGGATGCCCGCCGCCGCGATGCGATACACGGAAGCCCGCCTGTCGGCCATCGCGTCCGAAATGCTCGACGACCTCAAACGCGACACCGTTGATTACGTCCTCACTTACGACCAGCGCAACCGGGAACCGGTCGTGCTGCCGTCGCGATTCCCCAACCTGATCGTCAACGGGTCGACCGGCATCGCGGTCGGGATGGCCACCAGCATCCCGCCGCACAACCTGAGTGAAGTCTGCGACGCCCTCGTCCGCTTGATCGACGATCCCGATTGCACGCTCGACGATCTCCTCGAATGCATGCCCGGTCCCGACTTCCCGACCGGGGGTGTCATTTGCGGCCGGTGGGGCATTCGTCAGGCTTACATGACCGGCCGGTCGACGATCACGCTGCGGGCCCGCACGCGGTTCATCACCGAGAAGAACACCGAGATCATCGAAGTCACCGAGATTCCGCACATGGAAACTCGCGACCGCATCCGTGAAAAGAT
>JANMLE010001621.1:0-8275 GCA_031372385.1 Planctomycetota bacterium
GTTTGCCAATGCTCAAAGCCTGACACGGTACATGCGACGCATCGAGCAGGACATTCGGACGATCGCACTGAATCAAACGACGGTGGCTTTCGGCGCGGGGGACGATACCTTCGGCTGGCGTTTCTTCCCGCGCGTGCAGACGCCCGATGTGGAAGGGACTCTGATCGTCCTCGGCCGAGATCTGATTGCCGGTGGTCCCAACAGGGATCAGGGGCTTCGGCGGCGGCGAATCGAACCGGGCATGCGCGAATGTGTGGCTCTCGTCGTGATGCCCTCCTTTGTGAAACACGTCCGGTTCGACGTCCGCACCAACTGGTTTCCGCTCGTCCCCGGCCATGTCACGAAACTGTTTCACACCGCCCGCACGCCCGCGAGCATGGAAAAGACGGTCGAATGGAGCAAGCTCATCAAGTCGATGGAAGACTCGGTGATGATGTGTGTGAAGGATCAGCACAAGTATCGGGACGGCGAAGTGGAACGATTGCTCAAACGCTCACACCAGCTTTCGCAACAACTTCCCATCAACACCATGTACTCCCAGGTGCCCTATGAAAACACTCTGGGTGGTTTCGAAATGTTCGCCTCGGGCGTGACGGATCTGGCTCCCGAACTGGTCGGCTTCTACGGCGCACCGGGAGTCGACCCCAATCTGCCCACCGAACTGTTCCTCGTGGGCAACAACTTCAGCGTCCACGACACACACCTGATTGCCGGCAACACCCGGGTGAAGTTCAAGATGCTCAGCCGCGAGGTGATTCAAGCCACGATCCCGGGCAATGTGCGCATCGAAAAACGCCTCTCCAACCCGCGGACAAGCGTCTCCCCGACCGGTTGCAAGAATGGTGACTGCGACGAGGCCCATGTCGAACTTCGTCTGGCCACACCCTACGGCGTCTCGACGGCCCTGTGGGTGCCCGTCGTCACGGGGGCCAGCACCGCGCAGGCGCAGATTCGCTGGGACCGCGAATCCTACAACGTGACCTATTGCTGGGAACCGGAAGGCGCTTCCTTTAAGGTGGCCGACACCGACATCCGGGCCGTGGCACCACACCGCCTGGCCATCGACATCCCCGCCAACCATTGGAACAACAACACTAAGGCCACACTGAGCCTCTCCATCAAACCGATGGATGTTGCAGATCCGCTTCTTCCAAAACCGACGGATATCCCAGAGCAGATTGTGGCGAAAGCGGGCGGTCGCTTCGTCATCAAGGATGCGGACTTCGTCAAACTCCAACGAGAAACCAGAGACGCTGTTGTCAACAAATTGAAAGCCGACGCCAAGGAGCCGCCTTCAATCTATAACTTCCGGCTGTCTGCCAAGATCACGTTTGATGGAGACAACACGAAGATCTTCGATGTGGCGAATGACCTGCAAATGTGCATTCGCTTCGTGCAGAAGCCGTAAGACGACTGGGACTCGAGTGGACATCTCAGCGATTAATTCCATCGACAGTGAAGGAAGCGAACAATGGCTGCAGAGGGGAATCAAAAAAACGATGGTGACCAACAGGCGGAACAAATCGCCGTGGAACCGACTGTAGAGGGAACTCAGAAAACGGCGTTCGATGTCGTCTACCTGGAAGAATTGAAGTGGATCAAGGAGCGTCGCCAGCATCTTCGCAGGACGGAGAATCTGCCAAGTTCTGAAAAGGATGAACAGGACCAGGACGGCAAGGAAATCGACGAATGGATTCCAACTGAAATGGGACCGCTTGGCGACCTGCAGACCAAAGCACTCCAGGCGGACTTGTGCGGACTGGCGATATCGGGCGGCGGAATTCGCAGTGCGACCTTCGGTCTCGGCGTGCTGCAGGGATTGGCGGCGTCCGGATTGTTACCTCGCTTCGATTATCTCTCGACAGTCTCCGGTGGCGGATTCATCGGGGCTTGGTTTTCGGCTTGGGTCAATCGGTCGGGCTTTGGAGAAGTGCAAAGTAAGTTGCTGCCGCCGCGGCTGCAAAATGAGCCAGCGGCGAGGGTCGAGGCCGAACCGATTCGACATCTGCGGCTCTACAGCAATTATCTGGCGCCCCGCCCCGGTTTGTTTTCGTTTGATGGCTGGGCGCTGATTGCGATCTACCTGCGCAACCTGATGCTTAACCAACTTGTGCTGCTGCTCGCAGTGCTCGCGCTGTTCGCCGGTGTCAGGACGATCGTCGAGTTTTTCTCGATGGTGCATGCGCAGTCGTCGGACAATCTGTGCGTGTTCTGTTGTGCGGGAGCGGCACTTGTCCCGCTGATCGCGGCCATTCTGGGTTCGGCAGGATTTGCTCCCGGCGGCCGCTGGCGCAAAGAACTCTCTGAGTTCAGTTGTCTCTCCTGGTTCTGGGTGACCTGCGTCTTATCCTGGGTGCTGGCGGCGTTCTTCGCATCGCTCTTATTTGCCGCACCTGCAGCGATCGGCTGGTTCCATGGAAACGAGTCCGTCTGGAATTTGCTGCTGACAGTGGTGGTGTTCTCGCTCTTGCATGCGCTGTTGGGATGTCTTTCCTTTAGCTGCCGGATGCGCGCTTTCGGAGTTGGCATGGTCATCGGCGCACTGGGTGGCGTGGTGTTCTTTCTGGTTTGGAGAACCATGCTGTGGGCGGCTTGCTCCCCGATTCCTTACGCACTGCAGCAGGATGTTAGCGTGGCCACCGTGGTGACGTTCGGGGTTCCGCTCTCCCTGGCCTGCTACCTTTTGACAAACTTTTTGATGGTGGGATTCTGCGGTCCCGGGTTGTCCGAACTGGAACGCGAGTGGTGGTCGAGTGTGAATTCGCGGCTGATGATGCTGGCGGTCGGCTGGACGGCCCTCTTCGGCATCGCGGTGTTTGGACCATGGCTCGTGGGTCAGGTGTGGCTGTGCGTCTCGGCACCGAATACCAATTGGTACAAACTCTTGACGGGTACGGCTGGCGCGGGGTGGTTGAGCACACTGGCTGCCGGGTTGAAGATCGCCCACGGTCCCGGCACAAGTTCGACCGGCCGCGGAGGAGTGAAGGAGGGGCTCGCGCGACTTGCCCCGGTGCTGTTTCTGATCACTGTGTTGCTCGCCGCAGCGGTGCTGACAACCTGGTTGTCGTACGATGTCTATGCGGCTATCGAAGAACAGCCTGATTGGCGATTCGCTTCTCGTCCACAGGACTTGTTGACCGACCTGAATGAACCCAAACTGCTGATTCCACTCAATAGGCTGCCAATCCCATTCATAGTGTTGCCAAGCGTAGAACTGCCAATGGCATGGTTGGCTTTGGCGGCGGCCTGTGGACTCTTGAGCTTTTCGGCGCGTGCCCTCGGCGACCTTGTGGGTGTCAATACGTTCACATTGCAAAACTTGTACGCCAATCGGCTGGTGCGATGCTATCTCGGTGCCTCGAAGAAGGGTCGCAAGCCCGAACCGGTCGTGAACCTGGATCCTGCTGACGATAAGAAAATCTCCTCGCTGTTCCCAGGACCGCTTTTCAAGGCCGAGCAGTTGAAGCTCAAGGCGGAAGGCGCGTATGACGAGACGGAGACGATTACGCGTACGAATGAATTCAACGAATTGCTGTCGGACGAGAACAAGAAATCTTGGGGACCGATCCACATCATCAACGGCGCTCTGAATCAGAAGGCGAGTGCCGTTCGCCCGAGCGACCCTCGAAGCGAAACCAATGGTGAGACCGTTGAAGAGCGTCGAGCGGAGAGCCTTCAGTTTCTGGAGCGACAGGCGGAGTCCTTCGTGTTCACGCCACTATATTGCGGCAGCGAAGCGACCGGGTATTGTCGGTCAGATGAGTTTGCGGGGGATGTGAAATTGGGAACCGCGGTGGCGGTCTCTGGTGCCGCCGTGTCGCCGAACATGGGCTACCATTCTTCCCCATCTGTCACGGCGCTGTTGACGGTGTTCAACATCCGCCTGGGGGCTTGGTTTGGGAATCCCTGTCGCGTCAACTCAAGGTCTCGGGCGAATCCCGCTGCAAGTGCGAAGCTGTTGTTTCAAGAACTGGCGGGTGTGACCGATGCCGAAAGCGATCACGTCTACGTGTCAGATGGCGGACACTTCGAGAACATGGGGGTTTATGAACTGATTCGCCGACGGTGTCGCTTTATCATCGCCATCGATGCCGGTGCCGATCCAAAGTTCCACGAGAATGTCGGCCGAGTCGTCCGGCAGGTGCGAATTGATTTCGGCATTTGGATCGAAGTCGACATGACCTCAGTGACACCGGGGCCGACCGGCCTGTGTCCGGCACATCTCGTGGTCGGTCGGATTCACTACGGCGACGTGCATAAGCCCGCCCACCCCGATCAGCATCCGGGCGACCCCACATTCTCCCATAAGAATAATCACGGCATCATCGTGTGGATCAAGAACTCACTGACTGGCGACGAACCCGGCGATCTCATGAATCATGCCGCCATGCATCCGACGTTCCCCTACGATTCGACGCTCGATCAGTTCTTCAACGAACCGCAGTTCGAGTCGTACCGGGCGCTGGGAATTCATTCGATTCTCAAGAGCCTGATTCTTCCCGCTGAACCATCAAAGAAGGATGCTCCGGGTGTCGCACAGGTCGTTTCTCCGACACGTTGTTCAAGTCCACACGAAAAGATTCGCAACACCTCCACCAGATGCCTCTTCGAAACAAACTTTGACTTTTGGCTGACGAAGCCGGCGCAGTTCGTGACCAGTTACGTGCATGAAAACGAGACCTATGCAAAGATTCAGGCAGCGCTCCGACAAGATGACAAACTGTGCTGGTTGGCAAAGGAGCTATACGGTACGGCCAAGGACAGGTTCGAGGCGACGCACGCTGACCGCATAAAGGACCGCGTGGCAGAACGATTGATGGTCAACGAGATGTTGACCCACTTGGAGAACGTCTTCCTCTCACTCGATCTGGAGCGAAACGGTTTGCACCCCGTCCATTCTGGCTGGATGGGTGTCTATCATCACTGGCTGCAGACGCCGAGTTTTAAGAAGTTCTGGCCTGGCCAGAACGAACGCGACGGCCTGTGTCACGAATACAGCCCCCCATTCAGGCGATTCGTCGATCAGGTCATGAAGGGATCCGCCGAAGCCGTGAATGCAACCCCGGCGCACCTCCTTTTCTAGTGCCAACCCGGCTGGTCCACTCATCCGCCAGCCGCACATCGACGCGCAAGCCAAGTGTCACCGGCGAGGGGATTTGATCGTCGTCGGTTGGGCGTTTGCAAGTGTGTTTTTCTCCGTACGATGTCTTTCCGCCGCCGAGTGTGATGTGGTCGATCAGTTCGTGAGTGGACAGTGTGAAAGCATGGTTGGTGCCTCCGAGGATTCCCGCGACGAGGTCGCGTTTGCCGCTTCCCTCACATGCTCCCATCAAACGAATGTCGCGACATGAACGTGCCGACTCCTTCGCAGGATCGAACTGGTTCCAGGCGGGGTCGTCCACCCGGGCCGCGGGGGCATTGGTTGTGGGGGAATGTGGCGGCGTTTCAGGGGGATCGGTTGGGTTTCATGCGCGATGTGGCGCGCGACTATGGTGGGGTGGCGTATTTGCGGTTTGCCTTCCGCAAGGTCTGGCTGGTGACGGAGCCGGCGGTGATCGAGTCGGTGCTGGTGACTCAGTCGCGGTTGTTTCGCAAGCATTTTGGGTTGCGGATCAATCCCGTCGTTTTGGGAAACGGGTTGCTGACCAGTGAAGGGGACTTCTGGTTGCGGCAGCGGCGGTTGGCTCAGCCGGCGTTTGGGCGGGCGCAGATCGAGCAGTACGTTCCGTCGTTTGTCGACCACACCGAACGGATGTTGAACCGTTGGCGGGTCGGCGACAACCGCGATGTGCTGCAGGAGATGATGGCGCTGACGCTGGGGATCGCGTCCAAGACTCTGTTTGGTGCCGATGGCGACGGGCATGCGGAAAAGGTCCGCGCGGCGTTGGCGGTGACGCAGGAGGAATTTGTGCATCGGCTGACGCGGCCGTTGCAGATGCCGATGTGGATTCCGACTGCTGGAAATCGTCGGCTGCGTAGCGCGGTGCGCGACCTCGACGCGATCGTCTACGGCTTCATCCGCCAGCGTCGGGCCGGGGGCGAGCACCGCGAGGATCTGCTGTCGCGGTTGCTCGCCGCGCGCGATGAGGGGACCGCGGCCGGGATGTCGGACAAGCAGCTTCGCGACGAATGCCTGACGATCTTTCTCGCCGGACAGGAAACCACCGCCCTCGCGCTGTCGTGGTCGTGGTATCTGCTCGGTCAGCATCCCGACGCGGCCGCGCGGGTTTATGCGGAAGTCGACTCGGTCCTGGCGGGCAGGACACCGACGCTGGAGGATCTACCTCGCCTGAAGGAAACGGAGCACGTGCTGTTGGAGTCGATGCGGTTGTATCCGCCGGCGTTCGTCGTCGGCCGCGAAGCACTCGTCGACACCGAGGTCGGGGGCTATCGCTGTCCGCGCGGGACGACGGTGCTGATGCCTGAATCGGTGGTCCACCGTGATCCCCGCTTCTTCGACCGGCCGGATGACTTCGTCCCCGAACGCTGGCGGAACGATTTCGAACGCCGGCTGCCCCACTGTGCCTATTTCCCGTTCGGAGCCGGGCCACGGATCTGCATCGGCAACACGTTCGCGATGCTGGAAATGACGCTGGCCTTGGCGATGATCGCGCAGCGCTTTCAGTTCACGCTGACACCCGGTCAGAACATCACAATGGGAGTGCAGTTCACGCTGCGTCCGAATCCGGGGGTGATGACGACGCTGGTGGGAAGGTAGGGACAGAAGTCAGAATTCAGAAGCCAGAATTCAGAATTTGAGATGCAGTAGTTCCAAGTTTGCGGATATCGCATTTGTTTTTACTCTGAAGGAGTTGCGTCACATAGCCCAGGGTTGCGAGCGGAGCGAGTTACCCTGGGGAAACGGTTCAACCGAGCGACGTACCCCAACGGGGTTCCGTCATCGGTGTTTCTCGAAGGACGCAACCCTTTCAGGGTAGTTAGACACGGTGCTCTCTCTCCCAGGGTAGCCCGCAGACGCGGGCAACCCTGGGCTATGAGACGCAACTCCTTCGGAGTAAAGACACCGCCGATCAAGCCCAAACTTGAAACTACTGAGATTTGAAATAGGCAATCGGAAACCACACAAATCTCAAATCGAGAAGCGATGCGTCCGCATCATCGCACGCAAATTTCAGATCCGTGTTTCGTCCGTGTTCCATCCGTGGCCATGCTCCGTGTGTCTCCCGACCTGCGATTGCAGGAAGAGGCGTCTCCCCATAGCATCTGGCCCGGTGGAACGGGGCTGGTTTTCTGCGGTGAACAGTGTGCCGCGGCGATGTCGAATCGGCCCGCGGAGTCTCAGGGATTCGAGCAAGGACGGGTCGGAAATGAGTTCGGGCGAATTGGGATCTTCAGCGGGACGGGATGAATCGACCGTGGTTTCGACGACGGGGCCATTCGCGGACGCCGCGTCCATCGCTGTGCGTCTGGCACCCGCGATCGAACGGACGCGCGATCATCTGCTGAGTCTCCAGCATCCCGACGGCCATTGGTGTGCCGAACTTCAGGGCGACACGATCCTGGAATCGGAATACATCCTGCTGCTGGCGTTCCTCGGCCAGGGCCAATCGGAACGGGCGAAGGAATGCGCCGCGTACATGCTCGACCAGCAGTGCGATCATGGCGGCTGGGCGATGTTTCCCGGCGGGCCGATCGAGATCAGCGGGTCGGTGAAGGCGTATCTGGCACTCAAGATCACCGGCCATGATCCGCAGGCGGATTGCATGGTGCGGGCGCGCGACGCCATCGTGCGGGCCGGCGGTGTCGAGCAGGTCAACAGTTTCACTCGGTACTACCTGGCCATGCTGGGGCTGATTCCGTACGACCTCTGCCCGGCCGTGCCGCCGGAAATGATCCTGCTGCCGCAGTGGGCTCCCTTCAACATCTACGAGATGTCGGCGTGGTCGCGGACGATCGTCGTGCCGCTCAGTCTGCTGTGGGCCTGTCAGCCGAAAACGACGCTGCCCGCGGAACAGCAGATCGACGAACTGTATGCCTCACCCGCCAAGACGCTGCCGCGCACAATTGGCGGCGTGAACCATGAAGGTTCGCGCGGCTGGCTGAACTGGTCGAAGTTCTTTCAGTGGGTCGACCGCGCGATCAAGTTCGGCGAGCGGATGGGGATCAAGCCGCTGCGGAAGCGGGCCATCCGGCTGTGCGAAGAGTGGATCTTGTCGCGACTGAAGATGAGCGACGGGCTGGGCGCGATCTTTCCGCCGATCGTCTGGACGATCATCGGACTGCGGTGTCTGGGCTACAAGGACGACTCGGATGT
>JANMLE010001637.1:0-2510 GCA_031372385.1 Planctomycetota bacterium
ACAGTAGTCCCGTCGCTCCGCCGACGGGATCGAGGTCGCGTGGCTCCCGCAACAATTCGCTCCCGCAGCAGCGCATTCCTGAAGAATGCCGACTTCCTTGATCCGCGAATCCCCTTGACGGTGTGGTCATGACGGGCAGCGAACGATCCGGCCGGTTGTGGTCTTCCCCGTGGGTTCGCGGCATCGTCGCGTGGTGCGCATATCTGGCGGTCGCGGTGTTCGCCTCGTGGCCGCTCTGCCTGTCGCCGTCCACGAAGATCTCGCTGGGCTTCGAAACGGAAGCGACCGTACCGCTGTTGAATGTCTGGACGCTGTGGTGGAACTCGGACCGCGCGGCCGCGGGATTTCGCGGGTATTGGAACGCGCCGATCTTCCACCCGACCGACTGCACGTTCGCGTTCTCCGAAGCGCAACCGACAATGCTGATCGCCGCGCCCGTGGTCTGGCTGACCGGCAGCCGCGTCCTGGGCTACAACGTCTATCTGCTGCTGATCCTGACCCTGAACGGTTGGAGCAGCCAGCGTCTGCTGCGGCGGATCGGGCACCGGCCGTGGCTGGCATTCTGCGGTGGCGTGATGTGCCAGATGTTGCCGTTCGTCTGGTGGCAGTCGGGCGTCGTGCAGTTGACGACACTGTTCGGCATTGTCTGGACGGTCCATGCCCTGCTCGACGTCTTCGATCCGCGAAAGAGTTCGATCCACGGCGCGACAGCGGGGGACATGGCTTCGGCGTGGCATGCGGTGGCGCGGCTATTCGCAAGAGGAAAAGTGGTCGACGGCGTTTCGGACAAGAGTCCGCCAAGGACATGGGGCACGTTTTCCACGTGCCCATCTTCAAATGATTCGAGCACGTTGGAAGCGTGCTCCACGACTGCTGTCGTCAGCGTCCCGCCACCGACAGGGCACTCTCTGCAACGGACCGACTGGACCGCTTCAGTATTGCGTGCGATGAAGCTGGGTGGTGCGTTTTGTGTGACGTACCTGCTGTGCAATTACTGGGGGATGTTCCTGGCGTTGCTGCTTGTTCCCAGTTCCCTCTGCCTCTGCAACACGAACGTTTTTCGCCGGCAGTTCTGGATTGAAATCGGCCTCGCCGCGCTGATGACCCTCCTGCTGTTGGGCCCGTTGGTCTTGGTTCAAAAGTCGCTGGCAACCCGGCATCAATGGACCCGCGACTTGAGTTTGATCCGGGACTTGTCGGCTCATCCGCGCGACTACCTCGACACACCGCAAACGTGGCCCGTCCATGATTCGACCGCGCAACTCGTGAAGGAACCGGAGCCGGATTCAGCCGATTCAAAGGCTTCGGCCATCGCGGTGACGACCGTCGCGTGGTCCCTGCTTCCGCAATGGGACTCGCCCGAAGTGGGTCGCGGCGATGTGTGGCCGCTGGGTGGTGGAACGTTGAAACTGATCCTGGCGCAAATCGGTTTGTTGGCGGCATTGGTCACGCGCGGTCGACGGCGCTGGGGCCTGTTCGCCGCCACGTTCGGGACGGTCGCGTTCGGTCTGTCGCTGGGACCGACCGCCTTGTTCGCACCGTGGGTGCCCGGCTTGGCGGGGCTTTGCCCGTACGAGTTGCTGCAACAGTCCGTCCCCGGCTTTGCACTCATTCGCAGCCCGTTTCGATTCGCACTGTTCGTCCAGTTGGCCGTCGTCTGGCTCAGTGTCGAGGCATTGGATCTGCTGAATCCCCAACGCTGGCGATGCGCATCGGAAGCGGGCGAGCCGCGAGGGATCGCGACTGCACCGCATACGGGCGACTCGGAACAACCGCAGTCCACGCCGGATCAAGATGCTGCGAAAATCGTCGCGCTCCCGACAGCGCGGGAACATGCCCCGTCGATCGCGTTGAGACTGCTCCAGTGGTCCGTGTGGGGACCGCTCATCCTGCAGACTCTGGTCCTGATGTGTGAAGTCTGGCCGCCGCGCCAGTCGCTTTACTCATGTCCCTCGGCGACAACAGTCCCGGCTTGGATCCTGTGGCTGCGTGAGAACTCCGATCCCGATGACGCGCTGATCTGTCTGCCGTTTCCCACGGGATACACGGTCCACGACTACGAAGACACCACGCTCTGGATGTACTGGGGAACGCTGCACCATCGTCCGCTCGTCAACGGCTATTCCGGTTTCTTCCCGAAGCACTTCGTGGATCTCAAGGAGAACCTGGCCCGCTTTCATCGCCTAGACGGGAAGCAGGCAGGACAACCACAACTGAAGCTCTACCCTTGGGACAGCTTCGGCCTCAAAGACGTGAATCTTTGCCAGGCCCGGTTTGTTGTCGTGAAGCGCTCGTTTGCAATGCGGGATGACGTCTGGCAGCACCCGATCACGAAGTTCCGCTGGTCCTGGGTCACGGGTGACGAGGAACACCAACTCGACGTGTACGAGATCCTGCCGCCGGATCTGGAGTGAGAGGCCGTCCGAAACGCTGCCGTCGCGAGGGGGTCGGGGGGGTTTTTTATTGCGCACGGCCCGGCTTTTTTGCCGATCGCCCGCCGGCCGGCGGGC
>JANMLE010001641.1:0-1143 GCA_031372385.1 Planctomycetota bacterium
CGGTGGGATTCAAGTTTCACGCGGTGCTTGTTGTCAATTCGGCTCATCTGGCCAGTCTGTCGTCTCCCGACGAACACCGCTGGCTGCCGATCTTCTGGGCGTTGGATGAGTTCAAGTCTGCCCAGGCGGCGGATGTGCGCGAGGGGAACTGGACGATGGCCCCGGTCAGGGAGTCATCCGTTCCCGCCGCTGACAAGGCCCGCCAGGCGTTCATTGATGCGATGGACTCGTGGGATGAAGGCGCGGCGGACGTCGCCGTGGCGGGACTGGCCCGCACGTCGAACATGGACGACGTGTTCGAACTGTTCTACCGCTTTGGAGCGCGCGACTTTCGGGACATCGGGCACAAGGCGATCTTCGTCGCCAACAGCCGCCGGACTTTGGAAGCGATTGGTTGGCAGCACGCCGAACCGATCCTGCGGTCTCTGGCCTATGCCCTGCAACACCATGAGGGAGGCAACCCGTTTAAGGGAGACGCCCCCGCCGATCAGCCCTGGAAGCAGAACCGCGAGTTGGCCACCAAGCTGCTAGCCGACTTGACTGATGGTCGTAACGTATCGGCCTAGACCACCGATTTTCTGTCCGTCCTGCGCTATGGATCGGACCGGGACGCGTGTGCGAAGGCGGTCGACATCGTCAACCGGGGAGTTTCACCGCAGTCGATTTGGGACGCGCTGTTTGTCGGATCGGGAGAGCTGCTGATGCGGCAGCCGGGGATCGTCGCGCTGCATGCCATGACGTCGTCGAATGCGCTCCGCTACGCGTTTCAGGCGACCAAGAGTGACGACACTCGCCGGATGCTGTTCCTGCAGAACGCGGCCTTCCTGCCGCTCTTCCGCGGCGCGATGGCGGGTCGCGGCAAGGTGGGTGACGCGCGACTCGACCGATTGGAAGCCGCGCCGTTGCAGTCGACGGGTGCGGAGTCGCTGGGCGAGATCCTCGCCGACATTTCCCGCAACCGGTCGGCGGCGGCCGGCAAGATCCTGTCCTATGTGAAGGACCATCCGGAGCCGAAGGAGTTCATCGACGCCGCGCGGCTGCTGATCTTCCTGAAGGGAACCAACGCGCACGACTACAAGTTTAGCGCGGCGGTCATGGAAGATTACTTGCACGTCTCACCCGAATGGCGGGCCCGGTTCCTGG